>CAMLRV010000088.1 GCA_946482495.1 uncultured Flavobacteriia bacterium | reverse complement strand
GGGATTTTTAAAAGAAACTGGCTATAAATTTGAAAGATGGTTACATTCAGTTTTTATGCAGAAAATGCTTTAAAAGTATTCAGTCGCAGTGTTCAGTATACACAAACTGAAAACTGCGACTGATTACTAAAATTATTTTGTTTCAATCCAAGTGATAATTTCCTTATCATTTGGTAAAGTTCTAGGAGAAATCACGTTGATTAATTGCCCTTTTTCATCAATTAAATATTTCTGAAAATTCCATTCTACATCACTATCTGCAAATCCATTTTTAGATTTCTGAGTTAAGAATTGGTAAATTTCATGCATATCATCACCTTTTACAGATATTTTTGACATCATTGGGAAAGTTACCCCATAATTCTTTTTACAGAAAGCACCAATTTCTGCATTAGTTCCTGGCTCTTGCGCACCGAAATTATTGGCTGGAAAACCAATTATCACAAAGTTTCTATCGTGATATTTATTATAAATAGATTGTAATTGCTCGTATTGTGGCGTTAAACCACATTCGGAAGCGGTATTTACAATCATAATTTTCTTCCCTTTTAATGTTGCAAAATCAAAATCATTTCCAGATAAATCTTTTACTTTAAAATCATATATTGAGGTTTTTTGCATTGTTTCCATTGTTGAATTGTGTTTGGTTATATTATTCGTATTCGTTTGATTACAAGCGAAAAACGCGACTAAAATTGCTGTAAATGCGTGAAATAATTTCATCTTTTTTGTTTTTATTTCAAATGTAAGAAAAGATATAGAGAATTTGAGTTAATGTTATATTAAATATCTCATTAATAATAAATAAACATCAATACATTTTTGTTCGATTTATCTAAAATATCTTGAATTCGTAAGTAAAATTTCTCGTTAAGCATCGGGCAACCCCAACTTAAAACAATTGGAGAAAGTTGCTCCTCGTAAGGCATTTTTTTATGTGAATGCAAAACAATATTTCTAGTATAAGCATTACTATTTGTAGTATCTAAACCGTACATTCTATAAGCCTTCCCAAAAGTTCCATTATAAGAATTTCCCATATAATATTTCCCCAATGATGTCATTAATGAACCATCAGTATTACTAAATTTCAATTCATCCGTTTCTGTTTCCGAACCTGAACCATGAGCCACTAAACCTGAATCAACTACTTGGTTTTTCTTTGCATTATAAACAAAAAAACGATACTTATTGGATGGAATTCTCATATCTAAAAGAAAAAAAACCTCTGGATTGTATTTTGAGTTTTTCTTGAGAAAAGATTTTATTTCTTCTGCACTTTTATTAATTCTTTCAGTTGTACTTTCTGAATTAATATTTTTTACTGAATCATTTTTCAAGTAAAAATTACTCAATAAAAAAATCGATACAACTCCTAAAATTACAAATCCAAGTTTCTTCATTATCTTTTAAATTAACACATAATAAACGACAAAAGTTTCAATTTAGTATATAAAAAAACCTGACAGATTTTACAACCTGTCAGGTCTAAATAATACAAAGTTTCAATTACTTTTTATAAAATCTTTTATATTGAACGTATGCAATAGCAGAAATGGCTAATACGATAGCTAAAGCATAACCATAATAAATTACATTTTGTTGTTCACCTGAAGCGTAAGAGTGCATTCCACTTAGATGAAAATTCACTCCAAAATACGTCATCAAGATACTTGCAAATGCTAAAACCGACATAAAATTATAAGCAAATAAACCACGTAAAACCGGTACAAAACGAGCATGAATCACAAAAGCATACACCATAATACTAATTAAAGCCCAAGTTTCCTTTGGATCCCAACCCCAATAACGTCCCCAACTTTCGTTGGCCCATTGTCCTCCAAGGAAGTTACCAATGGTTAACATTACCAAACCAACAGTTAACGACATTTCACTAATGTATGTGATTTCTTTAATGCTCAATTGCATTTTAGTTACATTCTTCTTGTTTGTAAAAATCATTAAGAATAAAGCTACTAAACCTAAAATCATACCAAGGGTAAATGGTCCATAACTCGCTACAATAACCGCAACGTGAATCATTAACCAATACGAATTTAAAACGGGTTGTAAATTAGCAATACTTGGATCCATCCAGTTCCAATGTGCAACCATTAAAATCATTGACGTCACAAATGCAGTCGAAGCTAATGTTAATTCTGATTTTCTTCCAAAAGCGATTCCGAAAAACATAGTAGCCCAAGCAACATAAATCATACTTTCATACGCATCAGACCATGGAGCATGCCCCGAAATATACCAACGAACAATTAATCCAGCTAAATGTAAAATGAAAAGTAAAATGATTGTTCCGTGGAAAAACTTCACAACATAATTTACCCATTTCTTTTTATTGAAAATTTGAACAATTACAAATACAAACATTAAAACTCCAGCATACATGTACCACGAGAATAATTTTTTGAAAATATCGTATTTGTTATATTGAATTTCCGCTTCTAATTTATCTGGAGAAAGCATAACTTTTCCTCCAAATTTCTTTTGATAATCTGCTAAACCTTTTAATAAACTATCCGCATTTTTGTAGTCTTTAGTTTGAGTCGCTCTTGCTGCTTCACTAAAATAAAATGGAATAATATTTTTAACAACATCTAAATTAGTTTTTGTTGGATGCTGTAGTTCTAAAAACGAAGCCCATTTGTTGTTGGCATCTTTTGGTAAAGGGAAAAATCTTAAAATTTGTCCGCTTATGGCCGAATACAATAGGTTTACTTTTTTATCGGCATCTAAGAAATCTTTTTGAAACTGGTTTGGCACCGCTTCTTTATAAGCTTCATCAGTTTGTTTTTGCAATTTATAATTTCCGAAATCATCGAAAAAGCTAATTAATGGTGCATATTTTGCCTCTTTATCTACACCAATAATTTTACGAATACTATCATTTCCTCTTTTTAAATATATAATTGGAATTTGGTACCAAAATTCAGGAAACTGATTCATAGAAATTAAAACCTGATCAGAAGTGTATCCTTCAAACGTATCACTTTTAGACACTTTACGTAATAATTCAGATGAAAATGTGTTTACAGGTTTCATTCTTCCACCAACATCTTGAATGACTATTCTTCCAAATTTTTCAGCATGTTCAGCAGAAACCATATACTTTTTAATCTCTTTTAAAGATTCTTCGGCTGTTGGCATTTTTGGTTTTTGAACAGACGTTTCATGTTGATGCGGTTCAGTTCCGTGATTATGTCCATCGTGATTGGTATGCTTATCTTGAGAAAAACCTAACAATCCAAAGAAGAATAATACAATGATTAATGCCGCTTTTTTCGCTTTGATTTTATCAATTTTCACTTTTAAATCGTTAAATCTGGTGTTTTTATCAAACAAAATCGCCATTAAACCAAAATACAATAAGAAATACCCAATATATGTAATCCAAGTTCCCCAAAAATCGTGATTTACAGAAAGTACAGTTCCTTTTTCGTCTTCGTCAAAACTAGCTTGGAAGAAACGGAATTCTCTGTAATCTAAAATATGATTCATGAAAACGCTATCCACAATTGTTTTTGATTTTTCTGCATCTTGAATTTCGATTTTACTTTTAAAAGCCGAATAACTTTTTTCTGTTCCTGGATATTTATCAGCAATAAAATCGTTCAATTTAATTGAGAAAGGCAACGTGTGGACTTTACTACCATACATTAACGTAAAATCTAACTTTCCAATTTTGAAACTCTTAGGTTCACCTTGTTTCCCTTTTGAACCCATTAAAGTTACAATTTCTTCTTTTCCCTGAGATGTAACCTTTACGATAATAGCATCATCCGTTTTTTTATCTTTATAATCGTTATTTGAAGCTAAAACTAATTCTCCGTTTTGAGCTAATTCTGGAAATACAAACTGACTTCCGCCAGCATTATACAACGAACGAAACATCAATGGACTTGCTTGATCTTTAGCGATTGTTCCTTGCATTTTATCAGCCATTCTCATGAAATTACCATCAAATGGTGTTTGAATCGTGTAAGCTTCTGCAATTTTGGTAATATTTACAGCACCTTGAGTAAACTTATTAAAAGCGAATAACACATTATTGATGTTTTTCACTTCACCTTCACGTAAAAAATGTTCTTTTCGACTTCCGCCACTTGCTTCCACCATTTTGATATATAAATCACCTTTAACATTCGGTTTGAATGTTTCTGAAGCATTCATAATAAATTCTTGCAATTCAATTTTATAAGGAATATCTGAAAACTCATCAGAATAAGAAAAAGAATTATTTACAGCTTGAGATAATAACAATTGCTTTTCAATAGTTTTACGTTTCATCTCACCTTGATATTCACCATCTACAAAAGCTGTAAGGTGTGGCATATCTGAATAAACCGTATTTGAAGTTGCACCTTCACGAATTGGCATTAACCCTTCATAACTGATGTATCTTGTTACAAAAGCACCAATAATGATAAAAATGAAAGATAAATGCAGTAATAAAGTCGCCCATTTTTCCTTTTTATACAATTGATAGCGTTTAATGTTTCCGAAAAAATTAATCACAAAAAACACCATAATAGCCTCAAACCACCTCGTGTTGTAAACTAAAATTCTGGCAGTTTCAGTGTTGTAGGCATCTTCAATAAAAGTTCCAGCAGCCATTGCAGCAGCAAAACCAATAAATAAAATAGCCATTAAGCGAGTAGAATATAGTGCGGAAAGTAATTTCTGTAACATAAAAATGCAGTCTTTTTTAAAGTAGTGCAAATGTACATAATAGAATTCAGAATTCTGAATTTAGATTTTATAATTTGACGTTAAAATTTGAAATAATTTCCGATTTCCGATTTACGATTTACGATTTACGATTTTGGATTTATGATTGAAATTTGGAATTTGAGGTTTAGATTTTAAAAAAGCATTTTCACTTCTTTAATGTCGAATAATTGTAAACTATCGTCTTCTAATTCAATTTGCAATAATCCTTTTGAAGTAACTTGCCTAATAATTCCCATAAATTTGGTTCCCGAATGATCTTCAAAAGCCATTGGAACATTTTTCTTGAAAAGATGATTATGATAGACTTCCCAAAAATAAGCAGCACCATCGTTTTTGTATAAATTAATATTATTTTGAAATTGATTTAAGAATACTAACAACACTTCATCTTTATCCCAATCTTTTCCAGAAATATTTTTTAAAGAACTCGCTTGAGGCAAGTTTACAAAGCTTTCTTGATTAACATTAATACCTATTCCAATGATTGAAAATATTTCGGCATTACTTTTAAATTGATTTTCAATTAAAATGCCACAAATTTTCTTTTTTTCTGCCAAAATGTCGTTTGCCCATTTGATGGCCAAATCTGAAATTTTTAAGTTCGAAAATGTTTGAAATAAACTAACAGCTACCACTACATTTAAGTTAAAAACCTCCTCAAAATTAACTAGCACATCTTTTATTAAAACGCTAAAAGTGAGGTTTTTACCGCTTTCTACTTCCCAATTTGCACCACGTTGCCCTCTTCCATTCGTTTGATTTTCCGCAACCACTACTGTAAAATTTTCTACGGTTTGTTTTGTAGATAATTCTTTTAAATAGCTATTCGTCGAATCAATGGCATTGAGTTTGATAATATGCATATAAGAAATTTTGTTATTACTTAATTGAAGTTACAAAAATAAACACAAAAAATGATACCTTTGCACAAAACGAATAAATAATAGATGACAAAAAATATTAGCACAGATGATTTACTAGCAAGTATCATCAAAGGAATTGAAGATGTAAAAGGATTAGATATTGATATTCTTGATTTAAGAGAAATTGACAATAGTGTTTGTGATTATTTTGTAATTTGCAATGGTAATTCGAACACCCAAGTAAATGCAATTGTAGGTTCAGTACAAAAAGGTGTGTCTAAAGAATTGAAAGACAAACCTTGGCATGTTGAAGGAACAGACGTTGGAGAATGGGTATTAATGGATTATGTTAGTGTAGTAGTACATGTATTTCAAAAACACATTAGAGAATATTATAACATTGAAAGCCTTTGGGGTGATGCGAAAATTACTTCAATAGCAAATAAATTCTAAACCAATTATGTCAGAAAAAGAAAACGAAAACAAAAACAAGCCAGTTATTAAAGTTATAAAACTGGGACCTTGGTTTTTTCCAATATTAGCCGTTTCAATAATATTATTAATCAACTTCTTCAATGGTGGTTTCGATATGAATTATCCGAAATCGACTTCTATTTCTTCTTTTTATGATTTATTGAATAAAAATAAAATTGAAAAAGTAGAAATCTTAACCAGTAAAACGGTTAATTCTGCTGAAATTACTTTAAAAAAGGTTGCTTATAAAACTTCAAAAGACGAAGATTTAAAGAAATACACACAAGAAAGAGGACCGCATTATTACATCAAAGACGTAGGTAATTTAGAACTTTTTCAGAAACGTCTAGAAGATGCAACAGCAAAAAAACTTATTACTTCTTACGATTTAAAACCTACAAGTGACTGGAGTGAATGGATTGGCTTATTGCTACCTATTCTTCTTTTCGTTGGTTTCTTCTATTTTATTTCTAAGAGAATGACTGGCGCCGCAGGTGGTGGTGGGCAAATTTTTAGTATCGGAAAATCGAAAGCTAGATTATTTGACGAGAAGAACGACACGAAAGTTACATTTGAAAATGTTGCCGGATTAGAAGGTGCAAAAGAAGAAATTCAAGAAATTGTAGAATTTTTAAAAAATCCTGAAAAATATACTAGTATTGGAGGAAAAATTCCGAAAGGAGCCTTATTAGTTGGACCTCCAGGAACTGGAAAAACTTTATTAGCGAAAGCTGTTGCTGGAGAAGCAAATGTACCTTTCTTCTCTTTATCTGGTTCAGATTTTGTGGAAATGTTCGTAGGAGTTGGAGCTTCACGTGTAAGAGATTTATTCAAACAAGCTAAAGAAAAAGCACCAGCGATCATTTTTATTGATGAAATTGATGCTGTAGGTAGAGCTCGTGGTAAAAATAACATGTCGGGAAGTAATGACGAAAGAGAAAACACACTGAATCAATTACTAACAGAAATGGACGGATTTGGTACTAATTCTAATGTAATTGTATTAGCAGCAACTAACAGAGCTGATGTTTTAGACAAAGCATTAATGCGTGCTGGACGTTTTGACAGACAAATTTATGTAGACTTACCAGATATTAGAGAACGTAAAGAAATTTTTGAAGTTCATTTAAAACCAATTACAAAAGCAGAAACTTTAGACACAGAGTTTTTAGCAAAACAAACACCAGGTTTTTCAGGAGCTGATATTGCAAACGTTTGTAACGAAGCTGCATTAGTAGCTGCAAGAAAAGACAAAAAAGCAGTTGACAAACAAGATTTCCTTGATGCAGTTGATAGAATTGTGGGTGGTTTAGAAAAGAAAAACAAAATCATAACTAAAGCAGAAAAACATGCCATCGCCATTCACGAAGCTGGTCACGCTACCGTAAGTTGGATGTTAGAACATGCTGCGCCTTTAGTAAAAGTAACTATTGTTCCTCGTGGACAAAGTTTAGGTGCTGCTTGGTATTTACCAGAAGAAAGACAAATTGTTAGAACGGAACAAATGTTAGACGAAATGTGTGCAACAATGGGCGGAAGAGCAGCTGAAAAAGTTGTTTTCGATAAAATTTCTACTGGTGCATTATCCGATTTAGAAAAAGTCACTAAACAAGCTCGTGCCATGGTTACAGTTTACGGTTTAAATGACAAAATTGGAAACATTACTTATTACGATTCGTCAGGACAATCTGATTATAGTTTTTCAAAGCCTTATTCTGATGATACTGCCAAAATTATCGACACAGAAATCTCAAGACTTATTGAAGAACAATACGAAAGAGCGATTTCAATTTTAACTCAAAACAGAACTAAATTAGAAGAATTGGCTAATATTTTGATTGAAAGAGAAGTTATTTTTAAAGACGATTTAGAAACAATTTTCGGAAAAAGACCATTCGATAATGTTGAAGAAAATCTTGGAGCTATAAATTAATTGTTTAGAAACAAATTTTAGAATAGCAACCCAATAAGTTATTAACAATCTATTGTATAAAAAATCTTATTTTGAAAGTAATTTTAAGATAAGATTTTTTTATATTTGAGGATTAAGAATTGTTTACCGAGTTTCAAATGAATATTTTCAAAAAAATATTTGGCAACCAAGACGACGCTGAAGATCAGGAAAAAAAAGTTCCAAGAAGCCAATATACACCAGACATAAATACGCCTGTAGATGAATTATTTACCATTAAT
>CAMLRV010000087.1 GCA_946482495.1 uncultured Flavobacteriia bacterium | reverse complement strand
CAATTTGTTCTTTTTTAATATTCATTTCTATTGATTTTTTGAACTATGAAATATGGGTTGCAAAATTATATATTTTTTACAACCCAAACAAGTTTTTAATTTACAGAATTTTAGAAATGAAAATTACTTCTCATCGATAAAAATTTTATTCAAAATAAACTGACTAATCGAAAGGATAATACTAAAAATTATGGCCTGAATAAAAGTCATGCTAATACCCTCAATAAAATAATCTGCTACTTTTACAATAAAAGCATTAATAACTAGCAAAAACAAGCCTAAAGTCATGATTGTAACAGGAATGGTAAAAAACACTAAAATAGGTTTTAAAAAAGTATTTAAAATCGACAAAGCGATTGCCATTAAAGCTGCTGCTTTATAATCTGTAATTTCAATTTTCAAGAAATGAGAAATCACAAAAATCAATATGGTTGAAATCAGTAATTTGATAAAATAATTTTTCATATTTAGTTATTTTAATTTAAAATGTAAATATAAAAAAATAGGCACCAATTCTGATGCCTATCTTCTATTTATTTAAAATCTTTTCTTATTAATTTGAAGGTACGATATTAATACCAGGGAAATAAGTAGGATTATGTAATGGTAAAGTTGATTTGTATTTAGCATTAATTACTTTGATAATTTCATTAGCAATTACTGCATAACCACGTGCATTTGGATGCACACCATCTAAAGAAAACAACACTTGTCCTTCTGTAGCTGAACCACTAAAATAGTTTGCAGTATAAATTGAACCTGTTTCAATTTTTAAACCTGTAACTAATTTATTCATGATTGCATTCATATCTGCAACAGCTAAATCTTGAGAAGCAGCTACTGAAACAATTGTAGCATTAAATGCAGCTGTAGCTGAAGCAACTTTAGCTTTTTCATTAGCTGTTAATACCCATTTGTTTGCCATAGGGTAAGAAACTCCATTTTTATTAGCACCGGCAGCAACCATAGCAGCAGTAGCATTAGCATTATTTGTACCAATAACTGAAGAAGCTGGTAAAACTACCAAGTCAGCAGAAGTTGTTTGACGACATTTACCAAAAGCAGCACCAAATTCAGCAGCAATAGTTGGTCCATATGTTGGTGTTAAAGCACCCGTAATTTGTGCCGTTCTATCCGCAGCATCCACATCTGTAATTAAAAGTGGATTAGCAGCAGTTGCAGATAATGCGTTTACACGATTTGGCTCACCATAAGCAGTAAAAATTGCATCTAAATTATTATATAAAGCCGAGTTTAATGCATTAATATTACCTGAACCACCTAAAGCAGTTGGAGATAATGGCGCATAAGGAACTGTTGTAAAATATGGAATTGATGTTACACTAGGAATTGTACAAACTACCCCTTTAGCACCACCAGAAGTTAATGTATTTACAATTGTAGAGTACACACTTGCATATACATTACTATTTGTAATATCATTACCACCATACGTCGCTGGATTTAAATTTCCAGTAGCATTGTGATCTGCAGCAGCAGAAGTTCCGTTACTTGCAGCTCCACCATTAGTTGCATATGCTAAGACATCATTTGCACCAATCCAGTTTGTAAAAAACGTTGGGTTTTTAGACATTGCATCACCTAATACAGTTGCAGTTGGAGAAGTGGCATGACGAACGAAATATGGATTAGATTGACCTAAAGCTACACCCGCTAAATTTCCATAACCAGAAGCTAACAAGTGAAAAGATTTTGCACCTGGAACTCCCATATTATTATAAGCTTTCGCTTGTAAATTAGAAACTTCAATTGAAGTACTACCAGCAATTGGCTCAGGGCGACTTTGAGAAGCATCAATTACTAATCTTGTAGAACCAATTGGCACACCACCTAACATTAATCCTCCTAAATTATTTACGTCATCTGCATAAGACGGTTGCTCAAACGCTCCACCGCCTACTAAAGCAAATTGTTGTGCTAATAAATTTGGATATGAATTCATTTGACTTCCTTTAGAAACCGTACCATCCATATAACCTGCAGTAAGCGAGTTACCAACAGCTACATAGGTAGAAAAATCAGCATCTCCAGAAGTATATCCTGCATTTACTTCATTTTCAAATTCTGGTTCACAACTGGCAAAACCTATTGCTAAAGTTGCTAATATTATAAATTTATTTTTCATTTTTGAATATTTTTAAATTAGAAACCGTAAGTTATACCAATACCTGGAGAAAACACTGATGATTTGTATGTTCCACCAAAAGAAGTTAATCCGTTGTTTGTAGTTGGATCATCGAAATAATCATAAGAATTGTCGATTTCATCAAAATGTAAGTATAAGAATGAGAAATCAATTCCTAATTTATTATTTACTTGGTAAGTGAATCCACCTGTATATCCAGTTGAGTCGTTACGAGGTGTTTCTGGAGCAAAATAACCGTTTTGTACTGGACTTTCGTCAATGTAATATCCACCTCTTACCGTGAATTTCTCAGTAGCTTTGTATTGTGCTCCAAAACGGAATGTACTTGTATTTTGGTAATTTCTAGGGTTAATTGAAGTTGGTATTGAATTATCAAAATCAACATCTAAAGATTTATACACATCCCATTTTGTGTAGTTATAATCGAATGCTAACAACCATTTTTCACATGGTTTGTATGAAATACCTGCAGTAAGTTCAGCTGGCAAAGGTAAATCTGCACTAAAAGTTGTATTTGTGAATGTTCCTGAAGCAATTGCTGGCACATCGTTAAATGTAGCATCTCCACCTCTAGCTTCCATAATGATTTCAGAACGGTAATCCATACCTAAAGTAACTTGGTTAGTTAATTTAAACATCATACCTACATTATACCCCATTGCTGAAATTCCTTTAGCTTCTAAAGTTACATCTGTACCACTTCCGTTATTAGATAAAAGTGGATTTGGAGTTAAATTTCTGTTGAAGTTTACACTACCTTGTACAAAAATTGGTCCTCCACCAATACTGAATACATCTTCTACTTTAAAAGATAAAGTTGGCTGGATAAAAATTGCTTGTAAATCAATATTATTTACTAAGTGTGCTCCTGCCCAATCTTGATCCCACTCTACTGAAGAACCATAAGGTGTATAAACTGCTAAACCTGCAGATACCCAATCAGCGATTTTGTAAGTTGCATACAAACTAAATGGAGTTCCCATATTATCCGTTGAAGCGGTTTGATTGTACATCGTGTTTTGGAATCTTGTTTTGGCAAACAAAGCATTTCCACCTACCGATAAGTTGAATTTTTTATCTAAGAAAGACATACCAGCAGGGTTAAAGAAAGCAACCTCTGCACTATTTACAACTGCAACTCCGGTATGTCCCATCGCCAATTGTTTCTGACCTTGAATGGAAACTCTATATCCACCTGCGAACATAGAAACCGAAGTCAGGGCTAGTAATGATAAAGAAAATAATTTTCTCATAGTTTAATTTTTGTTAGTTTTAGTATATATAATAACTTCAAAATTAACATTAATTATGAAAATTACAATTATTTTAACAAAAATATTATGTATGCATAATAAATTTTTCTACTTCAGTATAAAAATCTTTAGGGTTTTCTGCATGTAACCAATGTCCAGCATTAGGAATTGTACTAATTTTGGCATCAGAAAAATGATAATAAATAGTTTCAAAATCGGAATCTAATATATAATCCGATTTATCTCCACGAAGAAACAAAGTTGGTTTTTTAAAATGGTTTTCAAATGGAAGTGCTGCTCCAATTTCGGTGATTTTCTCATTAAAGACTTTCAAATTAAATCGAAATCCTAGTTGTCCGGGTTCTACCCAATATAAATTTTTCAACAAAAATTGTTTCGTACCAAAATCGGAAATATATTCTGAAATAATTTCATCTACTTCTGTTCGACTCGGTTTTTCAGAAAAGTCAATCGCATTTAAAGCCGCTAAAATAGTTTGATGATGCGGCGCGTAATATTTCGGACCGATATCAGCCACAATTAGTTTATCAATAAGTTCTGGATATTGTGTTGCAAACAACATAGCAATTTTCCCACCCATGGAATGTCCTAATAGAGTAATGTTTTGCAAATTATGAAAATCGATATACGCTTTCACGTCTTCTACCATCGCTTCGTAACTAAATTCATCTGAATGAAAGCTCTTTCCGTGATTTCTCATATCTATCAAATGCATTTGAAAACCCAATTGTGCAAATTGTATGCTCAAGGTTTTCCAATTATCAGACATTCCTAAAAATCCATGAATAATTAAAAATGGCTTACCTTCTCCTTCTATTTTTGAATATAACATTTTTTTAGTCTTTAATTTTTGCCACAAAGTCGCAAAGTCGCAAAGATTTTACATTGATTTCTTTACTTAAGATTACTTCAATTTTCTTAAATACATATTCACCACGTTTTCAAAACCTAAATAAAGTGATTCTGAAACTAAAGCATGACCAATGGAAACTTCTAATAAATTTGGAATATTTTCTTTAAAAAACTGGATATTATCTAAACTTAAATCGTGACCAGCGTTTATTCCTAATCCTAATTCGTTGGCTCTAATAGCGCATTTCGTAAAAGGTTCAATGGCTTTTAAATTCCCTAAACCATATTGATGTGCAAAAACTTCTGTATACAATTCAATTCTATCAGTTCCTGTTTCTTTTGCGCCATCAATCATCGCTTCAACAGGATCTACAAAAATAGAAACTCGAATATTATTTCGTTGGAATTCTTGAACCACTTCTGTTAAGTACTCCTTATATTTAATAGTATCCCAACCTGCATTTGAAGTTAGCGCGCCAATTGCATCAGGAACTAAAGTTACCTGATCTGGCTTACACTCTAATACTAAATCAATAAAATTATGTTGTGGATTTCCTTCAATATTATATTCTGTGTGTACAATGCTTTTCAAATCACGGGCATCTTGATACGTAATGTGTCTTTCATCTGGACGAGGATGAATCGTAATTCCATTCGCACCAAATTTTTGAATATCTTTTGCAACTTGCAATAAATCAGGAACATTCCCACCACGTGCGTTTCTTAGGGTCGCAATTTTATTAATATTTACAGATAACTTTGTCATATTTGTCTTTAATTTGTACAAAATTACAAACAAAAATAGACTATTTTGCAAATTTTACTTAATTTGCAGTAGATTTGAATATGAAGCACATGGATAAAATTACCGATTTTTTAAACAACCAATTTAAACCCTTACTTGTTAGTGATTTAATTGCTGATGCGGAAAATTTGTTTTTAGATTTTGACTATTCTCATTTTCCTGTTATGGAAAACGGCATTTTTATTGGTTCCATTTCTAAAGAAGACACAGACATTCTTCCTGGTTCAAATTCTATAAACGATCATAAATTAAGTTTACAACGTTTTTTTGTAAGAAACAATATGAATTGGTTTGATATTTTCGAAGAATTTTCAAAAAACCACACCAATTTATTACCCGTTTTAGATAATAAAAATCATTATGTTGGCTTTTTTGAGCTAGATGATGTTTTACATTTTTTAAACGAAACCACTTTTGTGAAAGAAGATGGCGGTGTTATCGTGATTGAAAAAGAAACAACAGATTATACATTTAGTCAAATTTGTCAGATAGTGGAAAGCAATGAATCTAAAGTTTTAGGTGTTTTCATTTCAAATGCTACTCCAACTCTCACACAAATAACGCTTAAAATTTCTCAAAATAATTTTAACGAAGTAATACAAACTTTCAGAAGATACAATTACACTATTTTATCTGAACATCAAGAAGATTCGTATTTAGCTGGCTTAAAAGATCGTTCGGATTATTTGGACAAATACTTAAATATTTAAAAAACATCATAATGAAAATCGCAATATTTGGTCAATATTATCAAAACAACACACATTCTATTGTAGAAAAAGTGGTAGCGTTTTTGGAACAAAAAAATATTGAATTTTGTTTTTATAGTGTTTTTTATAACAAGTTACTTGAAAACAATGTACAGTTATCAAGTTACAATACTTTCGATTCTCACGAATGTTTAAAAGATAATTTCAATTTTTTAATTAGTATTGGTGGAGATGGAACTATTTTAAGAGCAGCCACTTTTGTGAGAGATTCTAACTTACCTATTATTGGAATCAACGCTGGAAGATTAGGGTTTTTAGCAACTATTCAAGAAGAAAATATTGAAAATTTATTGAATCGCGTTTTAGTCAGCGATTTCTCCATTTCAAAAAGAACGCTTGTTAGCTTACATGCGAATCCTGAAAACATCGATTTACAAGATCTTAATTTTGCTTTAAACGAAATTACGGTTTCCCGAAAAGATACCACTTCGATGATTACGATTGAAACCTACATAAACAACGAATATTTAAATTCTTATTGGGCAGACGGCTTAATTATTTCAACTCCAACTGGGTCAACTGGGTATTCATTAAGTTGTGGTGGGCCAGTAATTATGCCAACTTCAAATTGTTTTGTCATCACACCAATTGCACCGCATAATTTAACGGCAAGACCTTTAATTATACCTGATGATTCTGAACTTACTTTAAAAATAAAAGGAAGAGAAGAACAATATTTAGTATCTTTAGACTCTAGAATTACCTCAGTCTCAAACGAAACCACACTTTCTGTTAAAAAAACAGATTTTTTCATCTCAATTGTAGAATTTCCAGAAGAAGGTTTTTTAAGAACCATTCGAAAAAAACTACTTTGGGGAGAAGACAAAAGAAATTAACACACGATATTTCATTTTTTTACGTTATTAAATCAAAGTAAATCATCAAAAAATGTTGGTTTAAGATGGTTAGTACCTCAATATTGTTATATTTGCAAACTATTTAAAAAATGAAAAGATTTTTATTAAATATTATCGGTTTTTTATTCTGCCTAAATTCCTTCGGACAAATACACGAAATAGGAGTTTTTGCAGGTGGAAGTAATTACATCGGAGACGTTGGAAACACAGCATATTTTGCCCCAAAAGACGCCGCATTTGGTTTGCTTTATAAATGGAACAGAAGCACTAGACATTCATGGAGATTTTCGTATACTATGTCGTCTTTAACAGCTAGAGATGCAGATAGCAAAGCTCCAAATAGAAAATTAAGAGATTATGAAATAAAAAACGATATCAAAGAATTTTCTGCAGGATTAGAATTTAATTTTTTTAATTTCGATTTACATCAATCGGATTTTGTGATTTCTCCTTATGTTTATTCAGGACTATCAACATTTATTTATAACGAAACCTTCGTTTTAAACAAAGAAAGTAGAATAGACTATAGAGATTTTTCATTTGCCATTCCAATGGTTGTTGGTGTAAAAGCTAAAATTGCAGAACATTTAGTTTTAGGTTTGGAAACTGGAGCAAGATATACGTTTACAGATAATTTAGATGGTAGTAATCCGAAAAATGAAAATTTCGAAACTTTAAAATTTGGAAATTTAAACAATAAAGATTGGTATATTTTCACCGGATTTACTTTAACGTATACATTTGGAAAAAACCCATGTTTTTGTTCAGATAAATAAAATGGAAAAAGAAATAGATAAAAATAATTTACCAAAACACTTAGCCATCATTATGGATGGTAACGGTCGTTGGGCAAAAAAACAAGGAATGTTACGCGCTTTTGGTCATGAGAAAGGAACAAAATCGGTAAAAGAAACTGTTGAAAATTGCGCCAGATTAGGTATTGAATTTTTAACACTTTATGCCTTTTCCACAGAAAACTGGAACCGACCAAAATTAGAAGTTGATACACTAATGAAATTATTGATTAGTGCATTAAAAAAAGAATTAAAAACATTACAAAACAACAATATAAAACTTAATGCCATTGGTAACTTAGATAGTTTACCAGCTGGTGTTAAAAAAGAATTACTTGAAGTTATTGAGAAAACAAAAAACAACACTCGAATGACTTTAACTTTAGCGTTAAGTTATGGCGCTAGGGATGAAATCATAAATGCTGTTAAAATAATTTCAGAAAAAGTTAAAAATAATATAATTTCAACTGATGCTATTGACGAATCAATTATTAATCAGCATCTTTACACACAGAACATGCCAGATGTAGACTTGGTCGTTAGAACAAGTGGCGAACACAGAATAAGTAATTTCCTATTATGGCAAATTGCTTATGCTGAGTTTTATTTTACAGAAGTGCTTTGGCCAGACTTCAACGAAGAAGAGTTAAAAAAAGCACTATTAAGTTATCAAAAAAGAGAAAGAAGATTTGGAAAAACTAGCGAACAAATTAGATAAATTGACAATGTTTAAGAAAAGATTACTATTATTATTTGCCTTATTATTTATAGGAAATACAATAAATGCTCAAGAAACTACTTTAGA
>CAMLRV010000086.1 GCA_946482495.1 uncultured Flavobacteriia bacterium | reverse complement strand
GTCGGTCCTTGGTTATATTTAAATCATTTAATTTTTCTTTTTGAAAAACTATGATTTTATTTTGCTTAATTTTTAGTTTGTAAAAGTAAATTCCGGTACCAAATAATACTAATAATAAACTTGAAATGATGATAAGTGCATTTTTCTCTGCGCTTTTTAACTTGTTTTCGGTTTCAAGCAAGTTAATTTCTTTTTCCTTCTCTTTGACTGCATATTTTTTCTCAGTTTCTGCAACCGCCCAAACTTTATCTTGGTCATTTAAAGAATCTTTCCAAATTTCATATTCTTTTCGATACTTTAAAGCTAAAGGTAAATTATTTCTATTTTCTTCGATTACAGCCATGTTTAATGCTGTGTTTTGTTTTCCCCTAAAATCTTTACTTGCTTTTGAAAGTAGATAAGCTTTTTCGAAATAAACTATTGCTTCTTTGTCTTTATATTCTTCATAAAATAAGTTGGCAATATTAGTATAGGAAGTTATGATTCTTAAAGTATCTTTATTTTCTTCGCTAATTTTCAAACTCTTAAACAAGTAATTTTTAGCCAGAGTAATTTTTCCTAAATGTAAATAACACAAGCCAATATTTTCAAACCTAAGCCCTTCATTTATGACGCTCTTATTTTGCTTCTCAATTGAAAGAAAATAGTTTATTGCTTTTTCAAATTTTCTCTGTTCTGCAGCAATAGTTCCGTTTTTAAATTTAACTAAATGATGAAAGTCGAAATTTTTATCAATTCGATTTAACTCTTTCTCTGCTTGATTAAAGAGTTTTTTATTTTGAAAAAATGTTCCTCTAAAAAAATGACAATAATTGGAAAGCTGGGAAACTCTATCCTTTTGTGTTAAATATTTCATGGAATACAACATCACAGAATCTAATTCTTTCTGAATAAAAAAGAATCCAGCCTTTTTAAAATTTATTTCTGTTGGATGTTGCTTTATTTTTTTTAATACTTCATCATTAAACAATTTTTCAGCGTCACAACTTTGGGCAAACAAGAGTTTACAATTAATAAAAAAAAGAAGTAAGCAGAATTGTTTAATCTTGCACATTAGAATTTAATACTACATAATTATTTGCAAAAGTATTTAAGAGTAATTTTAAAAAAACTTTAAGTTGCCACCATAGTTACAGTGCCTCTTGAAGTTTTTGGATCGATATCAATTAACTTCGAATTAATTTTTTTTACCTTAGAAACCGTTTCACTCGCATAATTAATTTCTAAATAATAACAATTGTATTCAAGCGGTTTTTCTTCTTTAAAATTATAATTAATTGAAATGTTTAACGTATCCTCTATTTCAGAAACAACTTCTACATAAGGATCCATCTCATTATCTTTATCAATAAAAACTACGATTCTAATTTTTATAATATTAGAATCCATAATTTCAGCAGTAATTAAAGGTTCTAGTGGAAATCCTACCCTTTTATCTTCATTAAAAACAAAAGATTTCTCGCTATTAATTTTAGAAATCTGAACTACTTTAATTGAATTTTCCATTTTTATTTTCTTAAGTTATTTCGTACAAATATAGCATTAATTTATTTAACACAAAACCTCAAAAAAATAAACTTTCATTTTTTTTTGAAAGTTTAAAAACTTTTATTACCTTTGACACATGCAATACAAAGAAGCTAAAAATAAATTCGTACAAACTTGGGGAGCATTAGGTTCTCAATGGGGCATTAACAAAACGATGGCGCAAATTCACGCCTTGTTAATGGTATCGCACGAAGCAGTTTCAATGGAAGACATTATGGAAGAATTACAAATTTCTCGTGGTAACGCTTCTATGAATTTAAGAGCTTTAATGGATTGGGGAATTGTATACAAAGAATATAAAGCTGGAGAAAGACGTGAATTTTTCACAGCTGAAAAAGATTTGGATGAATTAGCGGTAAAAATCTCGAAAGAAAGAAGCAAAAGAGAAATCAAACCAGCTTTGAAAGTCTTAAAAGAAGTTTCATCTATTGACGCCAATGCTTCAGAAGAAGAAAAACACTTTGTAGATCAAACTACCAAACTATACGATTTCGTTTTACAAGCCGATAACGTTTTAGACAAAATCACAGAATACAAAGACAATTGGTTAGCCCAATTATTAGTTAAATTCATGAAGAAGTAAAAAAAATTTAATTAAAACTTTCAATTTTTTCTGAAAGTTCAAAAAACAAAACTATGAGAGATTTAAAACTAACAAACACAATTGCAATTTGGATTCCTTTATTTTTTTTAGCAATAGGAGTTTTTGAAGAATTCTTTTTTCTATTAGCTGCTTATTCAACAATGTTAACAGGTTTTCTTCAAGTAACAATCGCTTTAATTGCATTATATAGAAATAAGAAAAACATTTATATACAAATTTATTTACTCTTAGTACTTATCTTCTTTTTATTATGGTTTTATAATGAAAATATATATTACACCAATTCATGGGTTTGGCCATTGCTATTTACACCACTATTTCTTTGCATTTATATCTCTATAATAATATACAACCTAAAAAATAAATCATGAACCTCAACATTATTGGATATATCATTTATCTCAGCATTACGGGCATAATTATCATAAAAGTTGGAAAATTATGCTACGATAATGGAAACATTTATGTGTCGCAATTAATTCCAGATCACTTGGATTTGTGTCATCAAATAAACAAACTACTATTAATTGGTTACTATTTATTAAACCTTGGTTATTGCGCCATGACTATCATTTCGTGGAAGCAAATACTAACCATAAATCAACTAATTGAAATCATAGCTATTAAATCGGCAATCATTATTCTTACCATCGGATTTATGCATTATATCAATATCATTTTATTAACTAAATACATTAAAAAATTAATTTAAACACGTAACATTATGGAAACTACAAAAATTTTAATCGGATATGCAATTTATTTACCAATTGCTTTATTTTTAACTTATTATGTTAGCAAAACATTATTCAGAAATAGTAAAATATTCATGCTAGACATTTTTAAAGGCAGGGAAGAAATTGCTACTGCTACTAATAAATTATTTGAAACGGGTTTTTACCTACTAAATTTAGGTTTTGCCTTAATGATTTTAGAAATGACATTATACAATAACGATTATCAAAGTCTAATTGAAGCTTTGAGTTATAAAATCGGTGGATTTGCAATCTATTTAGGAATTATGTTATTCATCAACTTATATTTCTTTTTCAGAGGAAAACGTAAAGCAAGTCAAACACAAGTAGAACAAAAAATTGTTAACGGTTAATCATTTCAACGTTTGTCATTCTGAAAGAGTCTAAACATATTACTTGAGATTCTTACAGAATGACAAACGTTGTGAATATTCAAAAAAAAAGCAATAATGACAACAATTAAACTCACCACTAACTATTTTGCACCAATAGAAACGGTTTTCGATACGAATCGAGATATTGATATTCATCAACAAACAGCAAGTAAAACTAAAGAAGTTGCCATTGCTGGAAGAACAACTGGATTAATCAATAAAAACGAAACCGTAACATGGAAAGGTAAGCATTTTGGGATTTTCATCACACATCAAAGCATTATTTCTGAAATGAATATTCCGACCTATTTTGTAGATGAACAACTCAAAGGTCATTTTAAAAGTTTCAAGCACCAACATTTTTTTGAGCAAAAAGAAAATTATGTAGCAGTCACCGATCTTTTAGAATATGAAACACCTTTTGGAATTTTTGGAAAACTTTTCGATAAGTTATTTTTGAAAAAACATTTAACCAATTTCATCATACACAGAAATGCAATTTTGAAAGATTTAGCTGAGAAGCAAAAATAAAATCCACCAAAAAATAGGAATACTTTCTACCCAAAAACTAGCGTAATATCTAGATTTATTTTCATTAGCAAAATATAAAAACCATCCAATAATTCCACAAACGATAAACTTAAACGCCAGTGGCACATAATCTTGCTGACTTGTAAATAAAAATTCCAACGCCAATAAAATTACCAAAAGCACATAGCCTACTAATTTGGTTTTTCCAACTCCAATTTGTTGCGGAACGGTTTTCAAATGTGGATCATCTGTATTTACATCTACAATTTCGAAAATTAAAACCAAAACAAAAATTAGTATAAATCGTTGCAAACACATTAAGAAAACATCAGATGTAAACGGAATTTTTTCATTAATTAATGGTAATAAAACCGTTACGCCAACCCAACATAAACTTACAATGTAAATTTTAACTCCTTTCCAATTTCTGGCATTTTGTTTATTTGGGAAAAAAGGTAAGGTATAAAGAAGCAACAACAAGAAAACAATTCCACCTAAAGTCTGAGTAATGAGTTTCAGTTTTAAGAAATAATAAAAACTTGCTAAAGCGCAAAAAACACTTAAAGCAATAATTAATCGTAGTCCTTTACCAATAGTTTTCTTTCTTAAACGAGCTAACGCATCATATTTAACAAAATTATAGCCTACTACAGTCCCAAAAAAAACAAAAGCTCTTACTTCAAAATCATTGTAAATAGAAAAGAAGTACATCGTCATGGAAACCAAGGCATAAGCCGACAATGCCACGTGTAAACTAGCATTAATATAAAAGTCAAATATTTTCTTCAACATGTTCATATCACAAAATTAATCAAACTGTTAATAACAAGCCTTATTAGTTGATAAAAATGAATTAATTTCTAGTTAAAAGCCATCCTTTTTATCAGATTAATAATTACTTTTGTATCCAAATTTAAACACAACATATTTTTTATATATAATGAGAACAGATGTATTTGCTTTAAGACACATTGGAACTGGTGAAAATGACCTAAACCATATGATAAAAACAATCGGAGATGAATCAAAAGATCAATAACTTTATGAAACTTATCCAGACGGAATTCTATTAAAAAAAGAATTGGATTAAGAGAAACCAATGTCGGAATATGAATATTTAACTCACATTCAAGAATTAGGCAAAAAAAATAAAGTTTTCAAATCATATATTGGTTTAGGTTACCATCCAGCGATTGTTCCTGCCGTTATTCAAAGAAATATTTTTGAAAATCCGGGTTGGTACACCGCTTACACACCATACCAAGCTGAAATTGCTCAAGGTCGTTTAGAAGCAATTTTAAATTTCCAAACTACAGTTATCGAATTAACAGGAATGGAAATTGCAAATGCTTCTTTATTAGATGAAGGAACTGCTGCTGCTGAAGCAATGGCTTTACTTTTAGATGTAAGAACTCGTGATCAAAAGAAAAATAACGTTATAAAATTCTTCGTTTCAGAGGAAATTTTACCACAAACACTTTCTGTATTACAAACTCGTGCCACTCCATTAAAAATTGAATTAGTAGTTGGAAACCATGAAACTTTTGATTTTTCAACAGAATTCTTTGGAGCAATGTTACAATATCCAGGAAAATACGGACAAGCAACTGACTATACTTCATTTATCGCAAAAGCTGCAGAAAAAGATATTAAAGTTGGTGTAGCTGCCGATATTTTATCTTTAGTAAAATTAAAATCACCAGGCGAAATGGGTGCGGCAGTTGTAGTTGGTACTACACAACGTTTTGGTATTCCAATGGGTTACGGTGGGCCACACGCAGGTTACTTCGCAACAAAAGAAGAATACAAACGTTCTATGCCAGGTAGAATTATCGGAGTTTCTATCGATGTAAACGGAAACCGTGCATTACGTATGGCATTAGGAACTCGTGAACAACATATCAAACGTGAAAAAGCAACTTCTAACATTTGTACTGCACAAGTTTTATTAGCAGTTATGGCTGGAATGTACGCAGTTTATCACGGACCAAAAGGTTTACAATATATTGCTGATAAAGTACATGCTTCGGCAAATACCACTGCAGAAGAATTAAATAAATTAGGTGTTTACCAAACCAATACATCTTTCTTCGATACGATTTTAGTAAAAGCAGATGCTGCTAAAGTTAAAGCTATTGCTGAAAGAAATGAAGTAAACTTCTATTATGTAGATGCAGAAACGATTTCGATTTCTTTCAACGAAACCACTTCAATCGCAGATATCAACCAAATCATTGGAATTTTTGCAGAAGCGGTTGGAAAAGAATTTACTCCTGTGAAAATCCTTTTACCTTCTGGAAGAATCGCTGATGGATTAGAAAGAACGTCAACTTTCTTACAACATGATGTTTTCAATAATCATCATTCTGAAAGTCAGTTAATGCGTTATATCAAAAAATTAGAGCGTAAAGATTTATCGTTAAATCATTCGATGATCTCTTTAGGTTCTTGTACGATGAAATTAAATGCTGCTGCAGAAATGTTACCATTATCTATGGCTAACTGGAACAGCATCCACCCTTTTGCACCACTAGAACAAGCAGAAGGATATATCACAATGCTTAAGAAATTAGAGCAACAATTAAATGTAGTTACTGGTTTCCAAGGTACAACGTTACAACCAAATTCTGGTGCTCAAGGTGAATATGCTGGTTTAATGGCAATTCGTGCTTACCATTTATCTCGTGGTGACGAACACAGAACAGTTTGTTTAATTCCTTCATCAGCTCACGGAACAAATCCTGCTTCTGCAGCTATGGCTGGAATGGACATTATTGTAACAAAAACAACTCCAGAAGGAAACATTGATGTAGAAGATTTAAGAGCAAGAGCGATTGAATTTAAAGATAGATTATCTTGTTTAATGGTAACATATCCATCAACTCATGGAGTTTACGAATCATCAATTATCGAAATTACGAAAATCATCCACGAAAATGGTGGTTTAGTTTATATGGATGGTGCAAATATGAATGCGCAAGTTGGATTAACAAATCCGGCAACAATTGGCGCTGACGTTTGTCACTTAAACTTACATAAAACATTTGCGATTCCTCACGGTGGTGGTGGACCAGGTGTTGGACCAATTTGTGTGAACGATAAATTAGTTCCATTTTTACCATCAAACCCAGTAATTCAAGTTGGTGGTGAGCAAGCAATTACTGCAATTTCTTCTGCTCCTTATGGATCAGCTTTAGTTTGCTTAATTTCTTACGGATACATTTGTATGTTAGGCGCAGAAGGTTTAACTAACGCTACAAAACATGCAATTTTAAATGCAAATTATATGAAAGCACGTTTAGAAGAACATTATCCAATTTTATATTCTGGAGAAATGGGACGTGCTGCTCACGAAATGATTTTAGATTGTCGTGCTTTTGAAGAAAACGGAATTAAAGTTACAGATATCGCGAAACGTTTAATGGATTATGGTTTCCATGCACCAACAGTTTCTTTCCCAGTTGGAGGAACTTTAATGGTGGAACCAACAGAATCTGAAGATTTACCTGAGTTAGACCGTTTTTGTGATGCGATGATTTCAATTCGTAAAGAAATTGCTGCTGCAACTAAAGAAGATGAAAACAACGTATTAAGAAATGCACCTCATACTTTAGAAATGGTTACTGCAAACGAGTGGGTTTTCCCATATTCAAGAGAAAATGCAGCTTATCCGTTAGAGTACATTGCAGAAAACAAATTCTGGCCATCTGTTCGTCGTGTTGATGAAGCATATGGAGATAGAAACTTAGTTTGTTCTTGCGCTCCTATTGAGGCTTACATGTAATAACAAATTACGATTTTAGATTTACGAATTACGTAGTCTAAAACAATTAACATTAAAATCCCAAATTCCAATTTTGTGAATTTGGGATTTTTTTTGAAATATGATAAAAGTCAATTCCTTAAAAAAAGTAATATTGTAAATTTGAATTTAGAAAAACAAACACCATGAAAGACATCGAAACACGAGAAGACATATTACTTATACTACAAGAATTTTACAACAAACTATTGACCGACGAGCGAATTAGTTTCTTTTTTACTAAAATCACGCACGTTGATCAACACTTAGAACATCATTTAGATATTTTAGCTACTTTTTGGGAACAATCTTTATTTTTAAAAGGCGGTTACAGCAACAACATGTTTCAGATTCATAAGGATGTACATGAAAAACAGGCGTTTGAAGCAGCACATTATACCATTTGGTTACATCATTTTTACGAAACTATTGACAATCATTTTAAAGGAAAAATGGCAGAACAAATGAAAACCAATGCCTTAAGTATGGCGACAGTTATGCAAATAAAGTTTACATAAATTTTACTATCTATAATTTTATTCTGTTATTTTAACAATTCCGCAATAATTTTCAATTTTCAAACACAAATCGTTTTACTTCATTTATTATTAATAATTTAGTAACCTTTAATTAAACAAGCTGCTAAACTTCATCAATTTTGATGAACAAAACACAATTTATGAATATAAAAATAACCGGTTCTGGCTCATATATCCCAACTGAAGTTGTAACCAATTTAGATTTCGCCAAGCATATTTTTTTAAATAATGATGGT
>CAMLRV010000085.1 GCA_946482495.1 uncultured Flavobacteriia bacterium | reverse complement strand
TTTAATGACTAATTTTGTTTGTGTTTTGATGAAAGACTGCCCAAATTGAGCAGTCTTTTTTGCATTTATCTCTGATAAACTATTACCTTTACACAATATAAAATCAATTGCGAAAAGTAAGTTACTTTTCAATGTGGAATCGAGTTAAATTCTCGAACTGTCGTGCAACTGTGATTTCCTTTCGGAATAAGTCAGATACATATAATTGATTTTGTTTACGCATCACGAAAGTGCATAAGCTAGCATTCTTCATTTTCTTCAATGAAGCAATTCCCTATTTTATTCACTTTTATTAATTTTAAAATGAATAAAATATGTTCGATAAATACGACCTAGCATGGGAAAAATATCAGAAAAAGTTTAAAAAACTCCAATTACCCTTAGTTTCTTGGGGCATTTCAAGTTCAAATGTATTAGAAGTTACAACTTTTAATTCCATTCAAAAACAATGGACAAATAAAGAAAACTATTTAAATCAAATAGCTTCAAAAGCGGTAATTATTACTGATGAAAATTTGAAAATTATTTTTGTTACCAAACATATTACCGAATTAACTGGTTATCAGACTTCAGAAATTATCGGTTACACTCCCAAAATGTTTCAAGGAGCATTAACTTCAGAAATAACGAAGAAGAATATTCGAATTGCCATTAACAAAAAATATCCCTTTAAAGAAACCATTTTAAACTATAGAAAAGATGGAACTTCTTACTGGTGTGAAATTGAAGCTTATCCAAAATTCGATCACAATAATAATTTAATAAACTTTATCGCATTCGAAAGAATTGCCTCTTAATTAACTACAAATGAAAACACAAGAAGAAAAAATCAACGATTCAATAACTAGAGTTTTTAAAGCCGTATTTCCAAACACTACCAATCATTACGACACGTTATTTGGTGGTACTGCTATGCAATTTATGGACGAAGTTGCTTTTATTACTGCAACTCGTTATAGTCGACAAAAAATGGTTACGGTGAGTAGTGACCGCATTGATTTTAAAAGACCTATTCCGCACGGAACTATTATTGAATTGGTAGGGAAAGTTACCTATTTAGGAACTACAAGTTTAAAAGTGAGAGTCGATATTTTTATTGAAGAAATGTATTCCGATTCGAGAGAAAAAGCCATTACAGGTGAATTTACCTTTGTAGCCATTGACGAAAACAAAAAAGCAGTGAAAGTGGAATAATTCTTATTTTAAAATGTGTACTTTTGAAAATATGAATCATTATCATTACATATTTACTGGAAGCGGATTATCGGCTTTGTTAACCATTTTTGAAATGATGCAAACAGGTCGGTTTTCCGATAAAAAAATATTGCTAATTGATTCGGATACCAAAAACAAAAACGATAGAACTTGGTGTTTTTGGGATGCTGGAAATTTATTTGATGACATTATTTTCAGAAAATGGAAACACGCTTGGTTTAAAAATAAAAGTTTAACCAATCAATTAGATTTACATCCGTACGAATACAAAATGATTCGAAGTGCGGATTTTTACAAATTGGTTTTCGATGAAATTGCCAAACATCCTAATATTGAGATAGTAAAAGAAGAAGTCGTAGATATTGAAGATTGGATTGATGTTATTGAAGTCATTACTTCTGAAGGGAATCAATACTTATGTTCAAAAGTTTTCAATTGTATTTACAATCCTGAAATTGTCAAAGCACAAAGTAAATTTCCTTTAGTCCAACAACATTTTATCGGTTGGTTTATTAAAAGCAAGGAAGGCGTTTTTACTGAAAATTGTCCAACTTTCATGGATTTTTCGGTAGAACAAAAAGGCAATACGCGATTTATGTATGTGTTACCAAGTTCATCGAATGAAGCTTTAATTGAATATACATTGTTTTCTAAAGACGTTTTAACGAAACATGAATATGAATCCGAAATTGAAAATTACCTTATCAATTTAGGAATTACAGAATACGAAATTGTAGCTAAAGAACAAGGAAATATTCCGATGACATGCTTTCCGTTTTGGAAAAACAACAGTAAAAACATCATTAATATTGGTTCGGCTGGCGGTTGGAGTAAAGCCAGCACAGGTTACACGTTTAAAAATTCGGTAAAAAAATCGAAAGAATTGATTCAGTTTTTAAAGACTGAAAGTGACTTTACCAAATTTCACAAAACCAATAAATTTTGGTTTTACGATTTGTTATTAATTGACATTTTACACCAAACCAATCAACACGGAAGCAAAATTTTTTCAAGTATGTTTAAAACTGGAAAAGCGGCTTTAATCTTCAAGTTTTTAGATGAAGAAACTTCTTTTTGGGAAGATTTACAAGTAATTTGGATGTGTCCGAAAGGTTTGTTTGTTAAAGCGTTGTTGAGAAGAATTTTTTAATTACTCTTCTTCTTGATACTTTTTATTTACCAATTTGATATTCGTATAAAAATGATTTACATCAGTAAAAGTTGGACCTTTTTCATCAAAACGTTTGAAAGTAAAATCGCGTAATTTTTCTTCTATGGATAAATGTTTTAAAACCATTTTGCTTTTTACAATTTCAAAACTCATCGAAACTTTTTCTCTTTGATAAATCCAATTGGAAGTAAATTTATGATTCTTCCCAATACTTTCCTCACTCGTGTAAAAAAATGGATATGGTTCTTGCGTTTCATAATTGAGTTGTAATAAATTGTAATTTTTATCTACCACAAAACTTCCTTTATAAAACCCTTTTGATTCGAAAGTGACCAATAATTCATCATTATCCAACCATTCTCTAGTGTAAACATAACCATTCGAATGTATAAAAAAATCTAATTGAGTTGTTGTCAAATTTTTACGAATTGGGAAACCCGAAAGCCATCCAATTGGCGATTCTTCAGCAGAATAATCTTTAAAAACTTCTTTAAAGTTCGTAAACCAATTGTTCTTATTTTCAATCACATTTTTTTTACTGAATGTGTTATCGAAATTGGTAATTTTTAGAATTTGTTCTTCTTTTCTATTGATAATCGTATCCGAATTCTTCAAATTAATTTGACGCAAATCGAAAACAAAACTCGTAGTATCGGTTTTCTTAAGTAACTGTTTGTTCAACCTTTTTAAAATCGTAGTAATTTTTGGTTTGCTTTTTACACTTACCGTTTCAATTTCCGTATCCTTCAAATCTTGGGCAAAAGAAAATGTGGCAAAGCTTAAAAAAAGTAAAATATAGTAACGCATAAGATAAAAATATTAGCAAATATAAATAGTATTTTCAGGATAAGAATAAATTTATCAAACGATAACAAATCTTTATGATAAGTTTATGTGAGTAAAGCTAAAAACTTTGTAAATTTGTGCTTTATAAACGCTATTTAAATACAAAAATATGTATCCAGAAGAAATGGTAAAACCAATGCGTGCAGAATTAACTGATGCAGGTTTTCAAGATTTATATTCAGCTGAAACAGTTGAACAAGCTATTAGCAAAGAAGGAACAACTTTAGTAGTTGTAAATTCGGTTTGCGGTTGTGCGGCAAGAAATGCGCGTCCAGGAGCCAAAATGAGTTTAGAAAACGTAAAAAAACCAAGCAATTTGGTAACCGTTTTTGCGGGAGTTGACAAAGAAGCAGTTGATAAAGCAAGAGAACATATGTTCCCTTTTCCTCCATCATCACCATGTATGGCATTATTTAAAGATGGAGAATTAGTTCACATGTTAGAACGCCACCATATTGAAGGTCGCCCAGCGGAACTAATTGCTGAAAACTTAAAAGACGCTTATAACGAATTTTGCTAACTACTATGCTAGCATACTATAAAAACCGCCTCTTTGGTGGTTTTTTTTATTTATTACTAGTATCTTTGGCAACGTAAAAAACAGAATAATTAGGTATGCAAAAAATTATTTCGTATCCGTTATCCATTATTTATGCGATAGTTTTTTTATTGTGGTTGATTATTTTTCACCCTATTCAGTTGATTTGTTATCACGTGTTTGGGTACAACGCACACAGATTATCGGTAGCTTATTTAAATTTATGTCTTTTAAGAACTTCTCATATTTTAGGAACGACTTATAAGATAACAGGTAGAGAAAAATTACTAGTAAACCAACCTTTAGTTTTGGTTTGTAATCATCAAAGTATGCACGACATCATTCCAATTATTTGGTTTTTAAGAAAAGTGCATCCGAAATTTATTAGTAAAAAAGAATTAGGAAAAGGAATACCAAGTGTATCATTAAATTTAAGAATTGGTGGATCGGTATTAATTGACAGAAAAGACGGTAAACAATCATTAACCGAAATAAAAAAAGTTAGTGAATATATCAATACAAATAAATATTCAGTTGTAATATTTCCAGAAGGAACTAGAAGTAAAACTGGGAAACCAAAGGAATTTGCAACGAATGGATTGAAAATGTTGTACAAATTTGCTCCAGATGCGTATTTTGTACCCATAAGTATCAACAACTCATGGAAAATGGATAGATTTGGGAAATTCCCGTTAGGATTAGGTACCAATATCACGCTAGATATTCATGAGCCTTTAAAAGTTTCTGATTATTCGTTTGATGAAATTTTCGAAAAAACAGAACAAGTTATTAAAGAACATATAAAATAAACCCCATGTCAATACAAAATATCAGACTTGAAGTCATGCAGTTATTGGAAAGAAAAATCGACTCCTTTATGGAGGAATTTTTGATTCCAGTAGAAAAAATTTGGCAACCAACTGACTTATTACCTAACTCTAATAATGAAAATTTCTTAGAAGAAGTAAAAGAGTTAAGAGAAATCTCTAAAGATTTACCCTACGATTTTTGGGTAACCTTAGTAGGAGATACAATTACCGAAGAAGCTTTACCAACCTACGAATCTTGGTTAATGGATGTAGAAGGAATTGATAATGTAGAAAGAAATGGTTGGAGCCGTTGGGTACGTCATTGGACAGGTGAAGAAAACCGCCATGGTGATGTACTAAATAAATATTTATATCTTTCTGGAAGAGTAAATATGAAAGAAATTGAGCAAACCACTCAACACCTTATTAATGATGGTTTTGACATCGGAACTGGAAGAGATCCTTATAAAAACTTCGTGTACACCAGTTTTCAAGAATTAGCGACTTTCGTTTCGCACAATAGAGTAGCTTTAATTGCTAAAAAATATGGCGAGAAAAAGTTATTCAAAATGTGTAATCTTATTGCTGGAGACGAAATGCGCCATCACTTAGCTTATAGCGAATTTGTGAATCAAATTTTCAAAATTGATCCAAGTGAAATGATGTTGGCTTTCCAATACATGATGAAACAAAAAATTACCATGCCTGCTTTATTCTTACGTGAATCTGGAGAAAAAATTGGTACGGCTTTCGAACAATTTTCAGATTCAGCACAAAGAATTGGTGTATATACAGCCTCTGATTATGTAGATATCTTACAGAAATTAAACGAAAAATGGGACATTGGAAACATCACCGGTTTAACAGCTGAAGCAGAAAAAGCTAGAGATTATCTGATGAAATTACCTGAAAGAATGAGAAAAATTTCAGAAAGATTAATTATTCCAGAAGAAGGACATATTTTTAAATGGGTTCAACCTGCTTTAATTAAATAATTTTAAAATCAAATATAAATTCCAAATTCCAAAAGAATTTGGTTTTTTTTATCTAATACTTCTAAAATGTCAACAATCAACAATACTATCAACTTCGTAAAAAAACAATTAGAAAATGCCGAAAGCGGTCATAATTGGTTTCATATGGAACGCGTTTATAATAATGCTTTACTTATTGCTAAAGGTGAAATTTGCGATTTAGAAGTGGTACAATTGGCTGCCTTATTACATGATATTGCCGATAGTAAATTTCACGATGGCGACGAAACAGTTGGCCCGAAAGTTGCACGAGATTTTTTAACTTCAGAAAACGTTTCAGCAGACACAATCAATCATGTTGTAGCCATTATTGAAAACATATCGTTTAAAGGTGGAAATTTCGAAAAAAAATTCACTTCAAAAGAATTAGAAATTGTTCAAGATGCTGACAGATTGGATGCTATTGGCGCAATTGGAATTGCTCGTACTTTTAATTATGGTGGCTACAAAAATAGAGAAATTTACAATCCTGAAATTGCCCCGAATTTAAATATGACTAAAGAAGAATATAAAAATTCTACCGCACCAACCATTAACCATTTTTACGAAAAGTTATTGCTTTTAAAAGACAAAATGAATACAGAAACCGGAAAAAAAATTGCACAACAACGTCATGATTTCATGGAAACCTTTTTGGAGCAGTATTATAAGGAGTGGAACGGAATTTCTTAGTTTGCAGTGTTCAGTTTTTAGTGTTCAGTTAAAAATAAAAAAAGCGGTTTTCATTTCTGAAAACCGCTTTTATATATATTAAGGTAAGTTAAGATTAAACTACCCCTTGACCTAACATTGCTTCAGCAACTTTTACGAAACCAGCGATGTTTGCTCCTTTAACATAATCAATAAATCCGTCAGCTTGTGTACCATATTTTACACAAGATTCGTGAATGTCATACATAATTCTCTTTAATCTATCGTCAACTTCTTCTGAAGTCCAGCTTAAACGTAAAGAGTTTTGAGACATTTCTAAACCTGAAGTCGCAACTCCACCAGCATTAGATGCTTTACCTGGCGCGAATAAGATTTTAGCAGCGATAAATGCTTCAACAGCTTCTGGAGTAGAAGGCATATTTGCTCCTTCAGCCACACAGATACATCCGTTAGCGATTAACGTTTTAGCTTCTTCACCGTTTAATTCATTTTGAGTAGCACATGGTAATGCAATATCACATTTTACTTCCCATGGACGTTTTCCTTCAAAATATTTAGCATTTGGATATTTAGCTACGTACTCAGAAATTCTTCCGTATTTTACGTTTTTCAATTCCATGATGAAAGCTAATTTATCAGCATCAATTCCGTCTGCATCATAAATATAACCAGCAGAATCAGAAGCAGTAACAACTTTACCACCTAATTGAGTAGCTTTTTCAATTGCATATTGCGCAACGTTTCCAGAACCAGAAACAACAACAGTTTTTCCATCGAAGCTTTCACCTCTAGTTTTTAACATATTATATGCGAAATAAACATCTCCATATCCAGTAGCTTCAGGACGGATTAATGAACCCCCGAAAGTAATTCCTTTACCTGTTAAAACTCCTGTAAATTCGTTTCTTAATTTTTTGTATTGACCAAACATGTAACCTACTTCACGTCCACCAACACCAATATCTCCAGCAGGAACGTCAGTATCAGCACCAATGTGTTTCGATAATTCAGTCATGAAAGCTTGACAGAATCTCATGATTTCAACATCAGATTTTCCTTTTGGATCAAAATCAGCTCCACCTTTTCCACCACCCATTGGTAATGTAGTTAACGAGTTTTTGAAAACTTGTTCGAAAGCTAAGAATTTTAAAATACTTAAGTTTACAGAAGGATGAAAACGGATTCCTCCTTTGTATGGTCCGATTGCAGAGTTCATCTGAATTCTAAAACCTCTATTCACTTGTGTAGTACCTTTGTCGTCAATCCAAGCAACTCTAAACATAACTACTCTTTCTGGCTCCACCATTCTTTCCAATAACATTTTGCCTTGGTACTTTGGGTTTTGCTCTATAAATGGAATTACTGTTTCAGCCACTTCTCTTACGGCTTGCATAAATTCTGGCTCGTTTGCATTTCTTTTAGAAACTTCTTCTAAAAATGCTGTAACACTTTGACTCATAATTATGTTTTTAAAAAAATTTTTCTGAACGCAAATATACATTTAATAAAAAAAACAGCGAAGAATATCTTAAAAAAAATAGCATTTTTTTATGAAAAAAGAAAACAGCATGAGCTATACTATGAAAACATGAAAAAATTATCAATTTTCGAATAAATCAAAAAAAATATTTTAATATGAAGTTTGTTTTTTTATATTTGTCGGATAAAATTTCCCAGAAATGACTAAAAAAATAATTTATAGCCTATTAATTGTATTTGGAATCTCGCAATTTTCGAACGCTCAGTTTGGTTTTTCACACGAAGTTGGTGCTTTTGTAGGACCAGTAGCTTTTCAATCTGATTTTGGAGAAAGACATGATTTAACAACAAACGCAGGAAATACTGGTTTTGGTGTTGGGCTTGTTCATTATATGAACTTCTCTTATAGAGCTGAATGTAACTGTTATACTCCTGAAACCTATTTTAATGATCACTTCAAATTGCGTTCTGAACTTTCTTATACGAAAACGAAATTAGATCATTTTGGAGAGTGGGCTGAAAAGCAATCTGACGGAGGACGTCAATTAAGATCTATGGATGGTGAAGCCAAAGTAACAGATATTGGTATGCAATTAGAATATTTCCCTTGGAGTATTCGTCAATTTACTGCTACTGATGGTGCCTGGGGACCATTTATTGGATTAGGAGCTCATTTCAATT
>CAMLRV010000084.1 GCA_946482495.1 uncultured Flavobacteriia bacterium | reverse complement strand
ATTTGTTCCTGCTGGAGAAGTATTCCAAGAAGAAATCAAAAACTCTCAAATGCGTAAAACCATCGCGAGACGTTTATCTGAATCTAAATTTACAGCACCGCATTATTATTTAACTATCGAATTAGATATGGATAATGCCATCGCTTCAAGAAATATGATCAATAGCTTACCAGAAACCAAAGTATCATTTAATGATATGGTAATTAAGGCTTCTGCTATGGCATTGAAAAAACATCCTCAAGTAAATTCTCAATGGAGAGAAGATGCTATGGTAATTAATCATCATGTAAATATTGGAGTTGCTGTGGCTGTTGAAGACGGTTTAATGGTTCCAGTATTAAAATTTACAGACCAAATGAGTTTAACTCAAATTGGTGGAAATGTAAAAGATTTAGCTGGTAAAGCAAAATCTAAAAAAATCCAACCAGCAGAAATGGAAGGTAGTACATTTACAATTTCTAACTTAGGAATGTTCGGAATTCAATCGTTTACTTCAATTATCAATCAGCCAAATTCAGCAATTTTATCTGTTGGTGCAATTATTGAAAAACCAGTAGTTAAAAACGGACAAATTGTTGTTGGTAATACCATGACTGTAACGTTAGCGTGCGATCACAGAACGGTTGATGGTGCAACTGGAGCTCAATTCTTACAAACTTTTAAAGCATTTATGGAAAACCCAGTTACGATGTTAGCGTAATTTTTCATAAAACATATAAATAAAAATCCCGTCTTGTAAATACTTGATGGGATTTTTTTATTTTTACTAAAATTTAAAAACATGAATAAAATAAATCTATTAGCATTTGCTTTGGTTATTGTTTCTTGCGGACCAGCTAAAATGCTTCCAACTCCAGATGTAATCGTAGAATTGCCTAAAAGTAATTCTATTGAAGCATTTACTTTTGCCAAAGAAGAAAATGTATCAAAAACATTAAAATTTCTTACTACAGATGAGTTAGAAGGAAGAAATTCAGGAAGTAAAGGAATTGAAAAAGCAGCAGTGTATTTAGAGAATTTACTTCGTGAAAACAATATCAAACCATATTTCAAAACTTATAGAGATACTTTATCAAATTTCGATAAACCAGCTTATAATATTGTGGGCTATATTGAAGGAACAGATCCTGTTTTGAAAAAGGAGTTTGTAATTGTTGGTGCACATTATGATCATATCGGTAAAATTTCTGCAGTTAATGGAGACGATATTGCCAATGGCGCTAATGATAATGCTGCTGGAACAACTTCAGTTTCTGAAGTAGCGAAATACTTTGCACAATCAAAATCAAATAAAAGAAGTCTACTTTTTGTTTTCTTTTCTGCGGAAGAAAAAGGATTATTAGGTTCTAAACATTTAGCAGCCAAATTAAAACAACAAAACATGAATTTGTATTTTATGTTCAATTATGAAATGGTTGGTGTGCCAATGAAAAATCGCGATATGCTAATGTATATCACTGGTTTTGGGAAAAGTAATATGGCAGCAAAAATGAATGAATACGCAAATGAAAAATTAGTTGGTTATCTTCCTGTTGAAACAAAATATATGTTGTTTAGAGCTTCTGATAATTTTCCATTTTATGATGAATTTTATGTGCCTGCTCAAACCGTTTCAACTTTTGATTTTGAAAATTTCGAATATTATCACCAACCTGATGATGAATTTGAATTGATGGATACAAAACATATTACTAACATTGTCAACAAAACAATTCCAGTTTTAGAGAAAATGATGAATGCACCAACTAAAGAAATACAATTAAATGTTAAGTAAAAATATAATAATCACAGGAACTTCTCGTGGAATTGGTTTTGAAATGGCGTTGCAGTTTGCGCAAGCAGGACATAAAGTTTTAGCCATTTCTCGAAAAACACCTCAAGCCTTAATAGAGCATGAAAATATTACCTGTTTGCCAATTGATATTTCTGATGAAAATCAATTGAGTCAAGTTGGCGATTTCGTTTCAAAAACTTGGAAAAATGTCGATGTTTTAATTCATAATGCGGGTAGTTTATTGCATAAAAATTTTACCGAAATCACCACGCAAGAATTTCAAAATATTTATAAAGTGAATGTTTTTGCTGTTGCGGAATTGACGAAAATTTGTATTCCATTTATGAGTAAAGGAAGTCATGTGGTCACTATAAGTTCTATGGGCGGCATTCAAGGAAGTATGAAATTTGCTGGGCTTTCAGCTTATTCTTCAAGTAAAGGAGCAGTAATTACACTTTCTGAATTATTAGCGGAAGAATATAAAGAAAACGGAATTGCATTCAATGTTTTAGCACTTGGAGCTGTAAATACAGAAATGTTACAAGAAGCCTTTCCAGGTTACGAAGCGCCACTTTCTGCTAAAGAAATGGCTGATTATATTTATAATTTTGCTTTAACTGGAAATAAATATTACAATGGGAAAGTATTACAAGTTTCCTCTTCAACACCTTAAAAATTGAGTGAAGTTTTACAAAAATATCTACCAGAACATGCAGTAGAACCAGTTTTCGAACTGATTAAAGCCAATCATGTACATTTAAAAATTGTCAATGAAAGGCAAACGCGTCATGGCGATTACCGAAGACATCCTGATGGTTTTCATCAAATAACTGTTAATGCGAATTTGAATAAATATCGTTTTTTAATGACATTGATTCATGAAATTGCCCATTTGGTAGCTTTTGAAAAATATGGTAGAAATATTTTGCCACATGGTGTAGAATGGAAAATTACTTTCCAGCATTTAATGATTCCTTTTATTCGCCCAGAAATTTTTCCACATCAAATTTTGCCTTTAATGGCAAGGCATTTCAGAAACCCAAAAGCGAGTTCTGATACCGATGCAAAGCTTTCAATTGCTTTGAAACAATTTGATGAAAGAAATACAGAGAATAATTATATCTTTGAAATTCCTTTTGGAAGTACATTCCGAATAAAAAACGGAAAAGTTTTTAAAAAAATGGCTCTCCGTGTAAAACGTTATGAATGCTTGGAAGTAAGTTCAGGAAGGATATTTTTATTTCAACCAAATGCAGAAGTTGAAGTAATTTCAAATTAACTTAGTAACTTATAAACTTTGTTACTTAGCAACTAAAAATATATGAATAAAAATTATTATGCCATATTAATGGCAGGTGGAGTAGGTTCGAGGTTTTGGCCAGTTAGTACAGCTGATTATCCAAAGCAATTTCATGATATGTTAGGAACTGGTGAAACGCTAATTCAAAAAACATTTAGTCGTTTATCGCAAATTATTCCAAAAGAAAATATTTTAATTCTAACGAATGAAAGTTATAATGATATCGTTTTAGAACAACTTCCTTCTGTAACACAAGAACAAGTTATTTTGGAACCTGCGATGAGAAATACAGCACCATGTATTTTATACGCTTCTTTGAAAATTAAGAAACTAAATCCGAATGCCTTAATTTTAGTGGCGCCAAGTGACCACTGGATTGAAGATGAAATGCAGTTTGCTGCTAACTTGCAACAATCGTTCAACTATTGTGAAACACAAGACACTTTAATGACATTGGGTATTTTGCCAACTTTCCCAAATACAGGTTACGGTTATATTGAATACGATAAACTAGATTCACGTTTAATCAAAAAGGTAGTTCAATTTAGAGAAAAACCAGATTATAAAACAGCTCAAAAATTTATTCAAAGTCGAAATTTCCTTTGGAATGCTGGAATTTTTATTTGGAGTGTTGCCTCAATTACGAAAGCTTTTGAAATGTTTCAACCAGAAATGTATCAGCATTTCTTAAAAGGTTTAGAGGTGTATAATACATCTGAAGAAAAAGCATTTATTGCTGCAAATTATCCTCTAGCTGAAAACATTTCTATTGATTATGCGATTTTAGAAAAAGCACAGAATGTGTTTGTTTTATCAGCTACTTTTGATTGGAATGATTTAGGAACTTGGGGTTCTTTATATGACAAATTAGATAAAGATGAAGCGAATAATGCTATCGTAAACGCTACTGTGTATCTAGAAAACGCCTCACATAATATCATCAGAACCGAAGGTAAAAAATTAGTGGTTATTGATGGTTTGCGCGATTTTATTGTGGTTGATAAAGAAGGTGTATTATTTATTTACCCAAAATCAAAAGAACAAGATATTAAGAAAATTGTAGGGAAATTAAACTTATAAAAAAAAGCTCCGAAACTTCGGAGCTTTTTAATTTATATACTGTTTATTATGCCTCTTCAGTTGGAGTGTCTTCAGCTTTGTTTCCTGTTAAATCGTCTACTTTAGCTTCAACAGTTTCTACAACATCAGCAATTTTTTCTTTGGCTACTGCAGCTTTTTCTTCTGCCCAATCCGTAGCTTCAGCTAACTTATCTTTTGCGGAATCTACCAAATTCGAAACTTGTTCTGGCACACCCATTTCTTCTAATTTTGCAGAAGCAGATTCAGCTACTTCTTCAACTTTTTCTTTTACGACTGCTACAACTTCTGTAGCTTTATCCATTGCTGAATCTGCAAATTCTGAAATATTTTCACTTGCTGTTTCAGCAGATTGTTTAGCTTTTCCAAATAATGAGCTAAAAAAATTTGATAATCCCATGATACATATTTTTTTGGTTTACCCAAAGGTAAATCATTAGTAGTCAATTTGCAAGATAAAATTTACGCTATTCGGAAATTGATGATTTCCTAACATTTAAAATAGAATTTCGTAATTAATTAAACCAAAAAATTCTACATTTCTAGAAGCTTTTTTTATATTTGTAACTTATCGAACATTTTAAAAATTTATGAGTAAAGATATAGTACTTTTAATCAACCGGTCAGAAATTACGGCGGGAACACGTGGTGCATCTCTTGGGCCAGATGCAATTATTACAGCCGCCAGGAAGAACCAAAAAACTTTTTTGGTAAACCAACAAATTGAAGAAATAAAAGATGTTAATTATCTTTTAGACCAACCTACAGAGCATAAATATGCCAAACGAATTGACGGATTATTAACCATTTACAATTCATTAAACGATAAAGTTTCTACTTTACTTTCAAATAATAAATTTCCCTTACTATTAGCTGCCGATCATGGTTCAGCAGGTGGAACCATAGCAGGTATTAAATCTGCATTTCCAAATAAAAGATTAGGTGTGGTTTGGATTGATGCACACGCAGATATTCATACACCATACACGACACCTTCAGGAAATATGCACGGAATGCCTTTGGCAACAGCTTTAAATGAAGATAATTTACCAAGTAAAATTAACGATTTAACAGATGAAACCAAGCAATACTGGGAAAAACTAAAATATGTGGGTGGAATCGCACCAAAAGTTTTAGCCGAAGATATTGTATACATCGCTGTTCGTGATACAGAAGATCAAGAAAATGATATAATGGAACGTTTACAGATTAAAAATTATTCTGTTGATGAATTACGCACAAAAGGAGTTTCTAAAGTGATTAATGAGATTGAATCGAAACTGAGCAATTGTGATATTATTTATGTTTCTTTTGATGTAGATTCGATGGATCCAGATTTAACTTCTCACGGAACAGGAACTCCTGTTGATAATGGAATTAGTCCAGAGGAAGCTGCTGAAATATTAAATTCTTTTGCGAAAAATCCAAAAACAGTTTGTATGGAATTAGTGGAAGTAAATCCGTGTTTGGATGAGAAAGTAAATGAAATGGCTGAGGTAAGCATGAACTTAATTGAATCTGTGATTGATACTTTAAAAAATTAAGTAAATTATGAGACAAACGACAAACACTATATTAATGATTCGTCCAGTAGCTTTTCGTAGGAACGAACAAACTGCTGTAAATAATTATTATCAAAAAGTTTTGGAGGGATTATCACCAGAATCTATAAATTTTAAAGCAGTTCAAGAATTTGATGCGCTTGTTGAAAAACTGAAAAAAGCTGGTGTAAATGTGATTGTTGTTCAAGATGAGAAAGAACCCAATACTCCAGATAGTATTTTTCCAAATAACTGGATTTCATTTCACGAAACTGGTGATGTAGCTTTGTATCCTATGTTTGCTGAAAACAGAAGATTAGAACGCAGAGAAGATGTTTTAGATTTGTTAGAAGATGAAGGTTTCGAGATTACGGAAGTCATGGATTATACTTCAGCTGAAGAGGATAATGTGTTTTTAGAAGGAACCGGAAGTATAATTTTAGATAGAGAATTCAATAAAGCATATTGTGCACTTTCTCCAAGAGCTGATGAAGAAATATTTATAGAGTTTTGTGAAGATTTTGATATGTCGCCAATTATTTTTGAGGCTTTTCAGACGGTTGATGGAGAAAGAAAACCAATTTATCATACGAATGTAATGATGAGTATTGCAGAAACATTTGCTATTCTTTGTCCGGATGCGATTGACGATAAATCAGAACGAAAAATGGTATTGGAAAATCTGAAATCTGATGGAAAAGAAGTCATTTTCATTACGGAAGAACAAGTGAATCATTTCGCTGGAAATATGTTACAAGTTCGTGGTGCTAATGATAAACGTTATTTAATCATGAGTACTTCAGCATATAATTGTTTGACTTCAATTCAACTTGACAAAATTCAAAAACATTGTGAAATTTTGCATTCCAATTTAGATACAATCGAAGCTTGTGGTGGCGGAAGCGCGCGTTGCATGATGGCGGAAGTTTTCTTGCCTATAGCAGAATAGACCAAATCAAAGAATAAAAAATCCCAAATTCCAGATACTTCGGCAAGCTCAGTATGACATGGAATTTGGGTTTTTTTATGTTTTAAAACTTCGTAAATCGTAAATCGTAAATCCAAATTCGTAAATTAAGATTAAATTCCTCTAATAATACTTAAAGTTGCACTAATAATATACTGAATTCCGATAGCAATGGTTAAGAAACCGATGATACGAGAAATGGCAACAATTCCTGAAGAACCTAATATTTTGGCTAAATAATGGGCACTTCTCAAAATCAAATAAATTAAAGCTGCTACTGCAAAAATAGCTAAGCATGAAAATAAAATTTCCGAAGTGGTAATTGATTTTGCACTTTCACTCAATTCTTGATAATACGCAATTAATAACGAAATAGAACCTGGTCCAGCCAACATCGGCATTGCTAATGGTGTAAGTGCAATATGTTGACGTGCTTGAACTTCTTTCTGAACTTTTTTATTAATTCCTTTGTTTTTACTGAAATTACCATTTAATAAGGAAAATCCTGAACTCGCAATAATAATTCCTCCCGCAATTCGCAAAGCTGTAATCGTAATTCCGAAAAACGATAAAACATATTGTCCCACAAAAAAGGATATTAATAAAATGACACACACATTAATAGAAGTAACGAGTGAAGTTCTAGAACGTTCACTTGCGGTGTAACCTTGTGTTAATCCTACAAAAATAGGAACAGTTCCAATCGGATTTAAAACGGAGAATAAGGCGACAAATAAATAAATAAAAATGTCCATAGTTTTCTTGCAAATGTATCTTGTATCCCAAAGATAGAACTTAAAATAGAATTAAATAAATGTAAATTAAAAAAGTTTTGCTATTTTTATGTAATAAATAACAACAACTATGAAGACTTTAGTATTAGGAGCCACTCCAAACAAAGAGCGATATGCGTATAAAGCTATCCATAATTTAACAGACAATAGTCATCAAGTTGTGGCGGTTGGTACGAAAGAGGGTATGGCTTTAGATGTGAAAATTGAAACTTCAAAAGTGCCTTTTATCGGAATTGATACGGTTTCTATTTACCTAAATCCAGCCAATCAAAAAGAATATTACGAATATATTGTATCACTTCATCCAAGACGCGTAATTTTCAATCCAGGAACTGAAAATCCAGAATTCTACGAAATTTTAAAACAAAATAATATTCAATACGAAGCAGCTTGTACTTTGGTATTGTTAGCTACGAATCAGTATTAAGTTTTAAGAACCAAGTAAAAAGAGCCAAGTAAAACATGTTTTTTATTTCAAAAGTTCTGTTTTCTTACTAATCAAAAACAAGCCAATAAACGTTATCAAACCGTTTACAATAATTAATTCTTCTGCAAAAGCATACGGAATTAATTTTGGAGTTTCTGTGTCAATTCCAGAATTCAGACTAATAAAATAAGTAATTGCTGGTGATATTAAACAAATAAAAGGAACTAATTTGTCTTTTACAGAACGATTCTTAACTAAAATTCCGAATGCGAATAAACCTAAAAGCGGTCCGTATGTATAGGATGCGACTTTGAAAATCAATTTTACTACCGATTGATTGGTTAACGAATTGAAGATTAAAATTACCACGAAAATTGCTAAAGAAAATCCGATGTGAACCAAATGCCTGGTTTTAATGGTTTCACTAGTTTCTTCTTTTTTCTCCATTCCTAAAAAGTCTATACAAAAAGAAGTAGTTAATGCTGTTAACGCCGAATCAGTTGTAGCGAAAGTTGCAGCCGTTAATCCTAATAAAAATACTACAGCAGGAATTAAGGCAAAATGATTGAAAGCAATTTCTGGGAATAATAAATCGGTTCTCACATCTCCGTTTAATGTTGGAACGGCAATGTTGTTTTTTGCGGCATATAAATATAAAAGTGCTCCAACACTCAAG
>CAMLRV010000083.1 GCA_946482495.1 uncultured Flavobacteriia bacterium | reverse complement strand
TAACTTCCCAAACCGATTTGATATTAGAAGCGTTAGAAACCGTGAATTGCCCGACACCAATATTAGATTCCACCAAACTATTTGAAAACAAATATTGTTTCCCATATCCTTTTAATTCAGCATTATATTTTAATATGATATAATCCAAATATCCTTTTGAAGAAGGCACTCCACTATTATTGTATTCTAAATTAATAGATACCGTATTATTTGTTGGAGTAAAATTGGTGTTTAACATGTTTTCAAAACCTAATACTGAGCCCGAAGTAGCATTAATAGAAACATTTCCAATTTCAACATTATTAGCTTTAACTTTAAAAGAAGTGATAACAAACGAAACCGCAGCAAAATTTCCATTAAAATTTACTGCAGAACCTGCAACATAATTAGGCAAAGTGAAGTCGAAATTTTGACTTTCTTCCACATTGAAATTTTCGCCAAACCATCTTCTTCCAATTTTTCCTGCATTAACTAAATCTACTTCGTGATATTGGTAACCATCATAATTAGACATAGTTAAATTTGGAGTAGCTCCTGGCTCAACATAAGGTTGAATTCTTTTTCCAGAAGAGCCCGTTGTACTAACATAATAATAAGACCTATCTGCAAATTGATTCACATGGGTTAAACTTTCTTTATTCCAAGTATCCATACCTTCTGCATAAAACAAAATGTAATCGCTATCATTAAAAACCCCATCTTCTTCACCAATAAATTGAATGGCATTTTCTTCTAAATCATTTGGATAAGAAATACTATTTAAAAGTGGTAACATTCTTCCACCGTTACCATATATTTTAATATTTCTTGGATCAACACTAACATTTACGCCAATATCTTGTAAAAAAGCTTTACTTATTTTATAAACTCCAGATTTTTCAATATAAAACCTTTTCCAACTTCCATTTGATAATACAGAATTTTGAATAGCATTTATTGCATTATTAGAGCGGTTTGAATTTGAAATTGTATAATTTATTGCAAAAGATTTCACTCTTTTATACTCAGAACCATCTTTAATTATAGGATTAAAATTGAAAGACAAATACTTTTTATCTCTTGCCGATGATGAAAATGATTTAAAATCTAATTTAGAAGAAATTTTAGAAGGATTCAAAACTCCTAAATCTGAAACATTAATAGTTTCGAAAGTAACATTAGTAATAACAGCACTACCTTCAGAAACTAAACCTTCAACGTTAAAAAGATTAGTATATTTAACTGTTTTGTTTGAAGCATCAAACTCAAAATTAGCAGCTTCAAATTTTGGCAAATTATATTTAGTATCACCAATTATTAAAGAGGAATTATTTATCCACGTAAGTGAAAAATCCTTCGAATTTTGAGCAAAACTCAAAAGGGAAGTAAACAACAGTATTATAAAATTCTTTTTCATTATCATAGTAACGCAAAATAAAATAAAATATTGTTAATATTAAATTTTTAAACAAATTTACACAATAATAATCAGCATTTCTACGTTAACATTTTATTAAGTTTAGAGATGTTTAATTTTTTTTTTTATTTTTTTGTTGCATATTAATGGTTTATTACTATCTTGCGGCACTTAAATTATTACCTACAAAGTATGAAAGTTACTAAAATTATGACTTTAAAATTGTTATTAGCGTTGTCTGTAACAATTGGGTTTACCAGCTGTAGCAAAAAAGGAAGCACAAAAGGTGGTTCTAGTGCAACTGGATGGCAAATCAACGACAAAAAAGGTGGTTTCCAATACAACACAAAATTCAAAAAACAAGAAACTCCTCCTGGAATGATTTCTATTGAAGGTGGTGCGTTTACGATGGGGAAAGTTGAAGACGACGTAATGCACGATTGGAACAACAGCCCAACCAAACAACACGTTCAATCATTCTTTATGGATGAAACTGAGGTTACAAACATGATGTATGCAGAATACTTATTCTGGGTAAAAAATGTATATCCTCCAACAGAAGATAATTACAAACATATTTACAACGGAACTATTCCAGATACTTTAGTATGGAGAAATCGTTTAGGTTATAACGAAACGATGACTAACAACTACTTAAGACACCCAGCTTATGCTAACTACCCAGTAGTTGGAGTTAACTGGATTCAGGCTACTGAGTTTTGTGAGTGGAGAACAAACCGTGTAAACGAAAACATTCTTGAAAAAGAAGGTTACCTTAAAAAAGGAAATAAAATTAGTGCTGATGTAACTGCAGAATCTAATTTTGATACTGAATCTTATATTAATTCACCATCAAAAACATTTGCTGGTAATGAAGAAATTGTATTAAAAAAACCAATGGGTTCTAAAAGCGGAAGAAGACCTGCTAAAGGAGCTACTACTGCTGATGGTGGTTCATCAGAGCCTAAAAACGTATATGCTCAAAGAAGCTCTGGTATCATTTTACCAGAATACAGACTTCCAACAGAAGCAGAATGGGAATATGCAGCTTTAGCTTTAGTAGGAAACAGAGAATACAACATTTACAAAGGTCAAAAGAAATATCCTTGGAAAGGTCAATACACTCGTTCAGGTAAAAGACAATACAGAGGAGACCAATTAGCTAACTTCAAACAAGGTAAAGGAGATTACGGTGGAATCGCAGGATGGTCTGATGATGGTGCTGATATCACTAACTATGTAAAAGCTTACCCTCCAAATGACTTCGGTTTATATGACATGGCTGGTAACGTAGCTGAATGGGTACAAGACGTTTACAGACCTATCGTTGATGATGAAGGAAATGATTTCAACTACTTCAGAGGTAACGTTTATACTAAAAACAAAATTGGTGAAGATGGTACTGTAGAATTAGTAACTGTTGACAATATTAAATATGATACATTACCAAACGGAAAAGTAATGGCTAGAAACTTCCCTGGTTCTATTGCTCAAGTTCCAGTTGATGACAACGAAACATATTAAACTCAAAACTTCAAGACTAGTGACAACAGAAATTACAGTGATGGTGATAGACAATCTACAAGATATTTTGACTTTGGAACTTCTGAAGAAGAAAAAGAAAAAACAGAGGATCCAAACAAGAGAATGTACAAGTCTCCATTACACAAAATTTCTGTAGACAGTGCTGGAAACCAACTTAAACAATATGACAAATCTGACAATAGAACTACTTTAGTAGATGATAATGTTAGAGTTTACAAAGGTGGATCTTGGAGAGATAGAGCTTACTGGTTAGATCCAGCTTCAAGAAGATATTTTCCACAAGATATGGCAACTGACTACATTGGATTTAGATGTGCAATGTCCAAAGTTGGACCAAAATCTAACAAGAAAACTGCTAGAGGAAACGTAAAAGGATAATAATTCTTTTTAAAATATTTTAAAAAAGCCCTTTAATTTTAAAGGGCTTTTTTTATTTTAGCAGTATGGAAATAAAAGAAATTTACAATTACTTTTTGCAAACAACAGGTATTGCAACTGACAACAGAAAAATAAATACTGATAACCTATTCGTTGCTCTTAAAGGAGATAACTTTAATGGAAATAAATTTGCTTTAAGCGCTTTAGAAAATGGAGCAAAATTTGCGATTATTGATGAAGCAGCATACAAAATAGACGATAGATTTATTTTAGTAGAAAATTCATTAGTTGCCTTACAACAATTAGCAAACCACCACAGAAACCAATTAAAAATCACTATTATTGGTTTAACTGGAAGCAACGGAAAAACAACTACAAAAGAATTAATAAACGTTGTTCTATCACAAAAATACAATACCAAAGCTACCATTGGCAACTTAAATAATCATATTGGTGTACCTTTAACCCTACTTTCCTTTGATAAAACAACAGAAATTGGAATTGTAGAAATGGGAGCCAATCATCAAAAAGAAATTGAAATGCTTTGTGGGATTTGCGAACCTGATTTTGGATATATTACTAACTTCGGTAAGGCTCATTTAGAAGGTTTCGGTGGAACTGAAGGCGTAATTAAAGGTAAAAGTGAATTGTATGAATTTTTATCGTGTCATCAGAAAACAGCATTTGTAAATGTTGATGATGCCATTCAAAATGAAAAAACCAAACATATCAATAGAGTTCCTTTCGGACAAAACGATGCCAATAATTTTGTAAATATTACAAAAATAGAAACCAATCCGATGGTAAAAATTCAATTTGAAGACACCATTATTCAATCGCAATTAATCGGTTTATATAATGCCAACAACATTAATGCAGCTATAACTATAGGTAAGTACTTTAAAGTATCTAACGAGAAAATCAAATTTGGTTTAGAAAACTATATCCCAAATAACAATCGCTCTCAATTATTAGAAAAAAATTCAAACCGAATCATTTTGGATGCTTATAATGCGAATCCAAGCAGTATGAATGCAGCTTTGACAAACTTCTTTCAATTAGAAGAACAAAACAAAATAGCCATTTTAGGTGACATGTTCGAATTAGGAATTGAAAGTTCTGAGGAACATCGAAAACTAATAGAATTTTGCTTTAATAATGAAAAAATTACTTTTTATTTTATTGGAAAAGACTTCTTTAATCATAAAAACTCCAACTCAAACATGCACTTTTACGAATCATTTGAAATGTTTCAATCGGCATTTTCTTCCATAAAAACTGAAAATAGCTTCTTACTTATAAAAGGCTCAAGAGGAATGAGTTTAGAAAGAACCTTAGAAATTTTATAATACAAAAAGAGCTTTTCAATTGAAAAGCTCTTTTATTTTAAGGTATATAATTATTTATTCTTTGATGAAACGTTTTACTCCAACAGCAGAATTATTTGTAACTTGAACAAAGTAAATACCAGTACTTAAATTGCTAACATTAATTGAATCATTTTCAATTGTTCCTTGTGCTAATTGTTGACCAAATTGATTGAAAATTTTGTAGCTTGAATCAGTATCTAATCCTGAGAAATAAATCACTCCATCTTTAACTGGATTTGGATATAATTTGTATGATAATTCTTCAATAACATTTTTTTCTTCTGCCACTTCAGGTTTAGTAGTATCATCACTTTCTTTAACTGCACCACCATTAACAATATTCACTGTATAATCTTCCACTTCACCTCTTGTAAACACTTCACAAGCAGTAGGATTAGCATTAAACTTCATAGAAACTCTCATTCTTGTAGCTCCGGCTAAAGCAGTTGTTGGAACAGTAAAACTTCCACTTACACTAGCTGCTTTTGATTTTGATTTACTAAAAACTAATTCATTTGATTCAAAACTTCCATTTTTGTTATAATCAATCCAAACATTAAAAGCCTCAGCATAAGATGAAGTTACCCAACCTGCAGAAATACTAATTGAAACTAAAGAACCAGTTGTAATATTTGTTGACATAGAAGTAAAATTTCCATATCCACCATTATTTCCTGACACATAATCAATAGTTCCCATTTGCACTCTATTAATATACTCGTAAGAAGTAGCACCATTTGAAGTACAGTAAGTAATTGCAGGAGCTAAAGTTGTAACATTTACAGTATTACTTACTACTGAATTATTTCCAGCAGCATCATATGCTGTTACATAAAAGCTATAAACAGTTGAAGCTGTTAAACCAGACACTACTAATGAAGTAGCAGTTGTTGTAGTTTTTAACACGCCATTTTGATACACTTTATATCCTGTTACTCCAACATTATCAGAAGAAACATTCCAAGATAAATTAGTTCCTGAAGTTGTAGTTCCTGAAGCTGAAACAACTGTTGTAGTTGGAGCAGTTGTATCTGCAGGAGTTAATGTTGTTACATTTACAGTATTGCTTGCGGCTGATGAATTTCCAGCAGCATCATAAGCCGTTACATAAAAACTATAAGTAGTTGAAGCTGTTAAACCAGACACTACTAATGAAGTAGCAGTTGTTGTAGTTTTTAACACGCCATTTTGATACACTTTATATCCTGTTACTCCAACATTATCAGAAGAAACATTCCAAGATAAATTAGTTCCTGAAGTTGTAGTTCCTGAAGCTGAAACAACTGTTGTAGTTGGAGCAGTTGTATCTGCAGGAGTTAATGTTGTTACATTTACAGTATTACTTGCCGTTGAGTTATTTCCAACTGCATCATAAGCCGTTACATAAAACCCATAAGTAGTTGAAGCAGTTAAATCAGACACTGCTAATGTTGTAGCAGTAGTTGTAGTTTTTAACACGCCATTTTGATATACTTTATAACCAGCTACACCAACATTGTCAGTTGCCACATTCCAAGATAAATTAGTTGCAGTTGTAGTAGTACCTGAGGCAGAAACTGTAGTAGCTACAGGAGCAACAGAATCAGTAGAACCAGAACCAGTAATTGTAAAATCAGCATTATTGATATCAAAGAAAACATGATTTGTTCCTTTAACCATGATTCTGTTTTTTGTTCCAGCAACGTTTGGAAACACAATTGCTTGAGTTCCGTCATTTGGAGTACCAGCTATTAAAGTTATTGGAAAAGTTACACCACCATCAGTTGATAATAAGATATCAACGTTAGCACAATTTACTCCATTTGCATTAGTACCAGCTACTGTCCAATTAATAGTTTGAGAAGTCCCAGCAACATAACTTGCAGTTGCGTTTTGAGAATCTACTGAAAAAGGACCAGCAACTCCATCTACGGAAATAACTACATCATCCGTATTATTTGCTCCACCACCAACTTTGTTATCTCTAACAGTTAAACGAAAATTTAAAGTTCTCGCCACAGTTGGTAATGTTTCAGAAATAATTCTGTATCCAGCAGTTGAAGTTGCACCACTTAAAATTGTATTTAAAGTAGGAAAATAACGAACTGGAGAAGTAGTTGGATTATATGATCTGAATAATGCACCATCAATATTTGTAGCTGTTGGAACAGTAGTTGTAGCATTACCTAAATCCATTTGCTCCCAACTGTAAGTTAATTGATCAGAAGCATTTGCATCTGATGCACTTCCAGTTAACATAAAAGGAGTTCCTTTTGGAATTGTATAATCTAAACCTGCATTAACCATTGGAACAGCATTATTTGTATTAGTTATAGTTCCACAAGTTACTGTTTTGATTTTATCAGTTACTTGTTGGATGCTAATTGCATGAAAATAATAATCGTAATAAGCTTGAATATCTTTAACAGTTTTTCCTGCATAACTCATGATAGTTGATCCACTTCCTGGCTCAATTTGAGCAGTATTTCCACTTTCAGTAATGTAAGTAAAAGTATGATTTGCTCCTAATTGGTGTGCTAATTCGTGTCCAACAATAGCAACATCAAAATTATCACCTTCTGGAATAGAAATAGTTGATGAGTAAGCTTTTCCTTTGTAATTAGATACACCAACACAACCAATTCCACCAGAATTTCCACCACCAAAAACATTATCAAATAAATGCCCTAAATCGAAGTTAGCATCACCTATAGTTGCATTTAAATTATTTTGTAATTCATTTGGAACATATGCTTTAGTTGAATATGGATCAGTAGCACCACTTGTGTAAAGAATCAAATCGTTATTAGCAACTAACACGAAACGAACACCAAAATCTCTTTCGAAGATTCCGTTTACACGAGTAATTGTGTTATTAATAGCTGCTAAAGCAGCTGCTTTTGTTCCTCCAAAATAAGTAGCATATTCTCCAGTACAAGAAACAGCTAAACGATAAGTTCTTAATTTAGAATCATCCGCGCCACGAAACATTGCAGTATTAGAAGAAATTGCATTTGTAAAATCCATTACTTGATAATCTTCATTACAGTTAAATTTGCTGAACGCTTTTTTCTTATCTGCTGTTTTGTAAACCGTATAGTTTAATTTATCTGAACTAATTGGTTCAATAAAAACAGTTTCTTTATTTGGATATACAATCATAGATTTGAATCCTAATGAAGAAGTACTTAAATAAGCACGAACTGAAGGATTATCAACACCTATTGCAACATATGATTTAATTTCTGGAAATTTAGCAGCTAATTCTGGAGCTAAAACAGAATTTTCATAAACATTAAATCTTTCCATTTTACCATCAACAGTTGGCAAAGCAATTACTGTATTAGAATATTTAGAAGCAACATCTCTTTTAGGTGAAGTATTTAATACTTTATTTAAAGAAGTTAAATCTAAACTAAAAATGTTATTTTGAGGAAAGTTTGATTTTTCATCATTAATTTTTTCATTACTCGAATTATTTCTTTTCCAAAATTCATTTCCATTTTGTGCTGTTGAAATTGCACTCACAAATAATAGGGTAAAACAAATTAATTTTTTCATAGTTGTGTGTTTTAATTTTTTTTATAACTGGCTCAAAACTAGAAAATTAAAAAATATAATCGATGAAATTAACAAAAAAATCGATGAAATACACTGTTTTTTTTTGTTTTGTAAGTTAATTAATACCACTTCAAACTCAATTTTAACAAAACAATTTTAAAATTTTTTAATTATTTGATTTTCAACAACTTAACACTGTATTTATATTCTTACATTAATTTAGATTAAATAAAAAAAATGCAAAAAAATAAGTATTAAAATTTGAAAAAATGAGTAATTTTTAATCGTTAAAAAAACACAATACATTGTGTTTGTATGTTATTCATCGTTGAAAAAAACCTCGAAATGTTAATAATAATTTAAACTAAATTTTAAACACTTTCAACTCTTAAAATAGTGTTAAATTTGAA
>CAMLRV010000082.1 GCA_946482495.1 uncultured Flavobacteriia bacterium | reverse complement strand
AGCTGGATGATACAAAAGAAAAACAGAAACAAGCAGAAGAAGAAGCAAAAAAACAAGCGCCACTTATATTAGAAGCACAACAAATGCTTTTAGATTGGGAAAATGGGAAACCAGAAGTTATTGAACTTTGGAAAACCATGAACCAATGGGTGTATGACGGATTTTCGGTTACCTACAATAATTTAGGGGTTGATTTCGATAGCTACTATTATGAAAGCAATACGTATTTATTAGGAAAAGATGTAGTGGAAGATGGTTTAAATCGTGGTGTGTTCTTTAGAAAAGAAGATGGTTCGGTTTGGATTGATTTAACAGCAGATGGTTTAGACGAAAAAATCGTGTTGCGTTCTGATGGAACTTCCGTTTATATGACGCAAGATATTGGAACTGCCATTCAACGTGTGCGTGATTTTTCTGATATTGGTGGAATGGTGTATACGGTTGGAAATGAACAAGATTACCATTTTAAAGTATTGTTTTTAATTCTGAAGAAATTAGGATACGATTGGGCAGAACATTTATATCACTTATCATACGGAATGGTAGAATTACCTTCTGGAAAAATGAAATCTCGTGAAGGAACTGTTGTAGATGCAGATGATTTAATGTCAGAAATGACAGCTACCGCGAAACAAATTTCTGAAGATTTAGGAAAGTTAGACGGTTATTCTGAAGAAGAAAAAACAAGTTTATATACGACTATTGGTTTGGGTGCATTAAAATATTATATGTTGAAGGTGGATCCAAAAAAACAAATGATGTTTAATCCAGAAGAATCTGTTGATTTTAATGGGAATACTGGTCCATTTATTCAATATACGTATGCGCGTATTCAATCGATTTTAAGAAAAGCGGATTTTGAATACAAAAATGTTGTCACATCGAGCGGAGTTGAGATGCACGAAAAAGAAAAAGAATTAATTAAACAAGTACAATTATTCCCTGAAATTATTCAAAATGCGGCGGAAAATCATAGTCCTGCCTTAATAGCGAATTACACCTACGATTTGGTAAAAGAATTTAATTCATTCTACCAAAATGTATCCATTTTAGGTGAAGATAATGTTGATAAAAAAATATTCCGAGTACAGTTGTCAAATTCTGTAAGTAATGTAATTAAAAATGCATTCGGATTATTAGGAATTAACGTTCCAGAAAGAATGTAGTTCGATATTCAGTGTCACACTGAGCTTGTCGAAGTGTCTAAAATAAAATAAATCAATGCGAGCTTTGCGAAAACATTGTGAACCTTGCGATTAAGTATAAATAAAAGTGAACCAAAACAAATCATATTTCTTTCAATCGTGGCTAATTGTTTTAATAGCGATTCTTTCATTTGTTGGATTTAAATCTTTTTTACCGAAGAAATTATTTCCAGATGCAACTACCAATAGTAAAAACGTAGTTGTGGATAGCTTAATGCTAGAGGCTGTTGCCGAAGCGGGAAGTCTTTCTGAAGAAGATACGTTAACAAATAAAACCATTTCATTTGTTTCGAATCCGTTAGGAATTAAGTTTGCCAGTGAAAAATTTGAACAATACAAAGGGTATCAATATTTAATTCCGTTTTTCGAAAAATTATACCAATTAGAAACGAACAAAAAAGGAAAAGCACGTATTGCTTATTTTGGAGATTCAATGACGGATGGCGATATGATTGTACAAGATGTTCGTACACAATTTCAAAGTGTTTTTGGTGGAGAAGGTGTTGGTTTTGTAAATATCACTTCTGAATCTGCAGGATCACGTGGTTCTATAATTCATGAATTTTCTCCAAACTGGAAATCGCAATCCTATTTAAAAACTAAAAGTCCGTTGCGTTCTTTTGGTGTAAATGGTTCAGTTTTTTTTGCAAAAGATACAGCTAATCCAACTTGGGTGAAATATAAAGCTGGAAGAAATCGATTTTCTACTACTTTGAACAATCCGACTTTGTTTTACGGAAGTTCTAAAAATAAAAAAGGAAGTATTCGTCAAATTTTAGGAAAAGATACGATTTATAAAAAACTGAATACCAATTCAATTTTAAATACATTACAAGTTGCAGGCGATGTAAAAAATGTAAAATTAAACTTCATCAAAGCAGATTCTATTCCGTTTTATGGATTTAATTTTGATAACGGAAAAGGAATTCATGTAGATAATTTCTCATCTCGAGGTAATTCTGGATTGCCATTAGGTTCTTTTAATGTCGATTTGATGAATGCTTTTCAGCAAAAATTAGGATACGATTTAATTATACTTCAATTCGGAACTAACGTTTTAAATTATGGTTCGTTAAATTATACTTGGTACGAAAGAAAAATGACTTCAGTAGTCAACCACGTAAAAGAATGTTTTCCTGGTGCTGCTATTTTGATTATCACAACTGCTGATAAAGCTACCAAATATGATATGGAAATGAAATCAGATTCAGCTGTTGCTCCATTAGTAAAAGCACAACAACGCTACGCGGTGAAAGCAGAAACTGGTTTTGTGAATTTATACACACTTATGGGTGGAGATGGTTCGATGGTGAAATGGGTTGAAAATGTGCCAGCAAGAGCGAATAAAGATTATACACATTTTAATCATAGAGGTGCGAAAGAAATTGCGCAATTAATTTATAGACAAATAGATACAGGATATCAAGAATATAAAAGATTACGAGCTTTAGCAATGAAAAAACCTAAGCCAAAAGCGGTAACTAGTGATTCAGTTCCTGCCACTAAAGATACTTTAAATGAATAAGTTTTTATATTTATTACTTTTCTCTGTTGTTGGTTTTTCTCAAACTGATACATTAAAAGTTGAAACTGATAGCGTAACAACTCCAATTGATACTACAAATTTTGAAGCGTTTGGTAATGTCATCATGAATGAAAAAGCATTAGCCAATGTATTCGAAAAATTATATAATTTAGAAGAAAATCAAGATAGAAAAGTTAGAATTGTACATATTGGTGATTCGCATATTCAAGCCGATTTATATACTGCAAGAATTCGCTACAGAATGCAGCAAACTTTCGGAAATGCTGGATTTGGATTTACTTTTCCATATAGTTTAGCGGGAACAAATAATAGTTCACCAATTCGTTTTACAGGATCTGGCGGATTTTCTGCAGCAAGAAATTTATATGCTGATGCTTCTAAACCAGTTGGATTAAGCGGAATTTCCTTTCAACCGAAACAAAAAGATTTTCACATCGATATGTTGGTGAAAGACGCGCAATTCGATTTTACTAAATTGAAAATAATTTCTCCCAAAAACGAAAATATTTTTAATGTCGCTTTTGCAAAAAAAGGAATTCCAACCCAAGAAAAAGTTGCTGTGAAAACTCCAGCAACTACCACTCATAAAGTTAAGCCAGGTGAAGTTTTAGGAGGAATTGCTGATAAATACAACATTTCGTTAAAACAGTTGAAATCGGCTAATGGATTGACTTCAGATAATATTCGTGATGGGAAAATTTTAAAAATTCCGGGCGGAAAATCAGTTACAACTTACAAAACGGTTACTACGGTGAAGTATATCTACGAGCCAATTCCGTTAGAAAATACGCCAATTTCAAATAATTATACTTCAACAACACCAATTGATAAAATCACAATTATTGGAAATGAAAATGTTTCAGATTTTGCTTTAAATGGTTTGGTTTTAGAAAATGAGAAAGCAGGTGTGACTTATAGCGCAATTGGTGTCAATGGAGCAAAAAGTAATGATTATAATAAATTTCCATTGTTTTTTGAGCAATTACCAGCTTTAGAAGCCGATTTATATGTAATTTCTTTAGGAACAAATGAAAGTTTTGATAAACAAGATATTGCTACCTATTTCGGAAATTTAAAAACAATGATTGACGGAATTAAACAAAAATGCCCTGAAGCGTCAATATTAGTTACAACTTCGCCACCCTCAGTACTTCACAGAAAATACAAGAATATTTACATCGAAAAATATGCAGAGAAAATTATTGAAATGGCACCAACTGAAAATTATGCAGTTTGGAATTTACTAGATGTTTTTGGTGGAAATAAAAATATTAATATCAATTCGAGAATGGGATTGATGGCAAGAGATAAAGTACATTATTCAAATGCGGGATATGAAAAACAAGGAGAATTGTTTTTTGATGCTTTTATTCAATCGTACGAATTATTTAAATCTGAAAAATAAAGAAGCGTGTTACAAGAATGGTTTTATAAAAATATTGGTAAAGTTACTCCAGAAGTAGTTCAAAATTGGTTCGTTTATAACGAAAAGGAGCCACTTCTTTTTAACACGGGCTTGTTTTTAGGCTTGTTTTTGGTGTTCTACTTTTGGTACATCATACTAAGAAAAGCAGATACATTGCGTATGGTTTACGTGATTATTTTCTCATTATTTTTCTATTATAAATCTAGTGGAATTTACTTTTTATTGCTTTTGGGTTCAGCGGTTGTCGATTATAATTTAGCGAATTTAGTTCACAGAACTTCCAGTGTAATAAATAAAAAACTGTATTTAACTTTCAGTGTAATTCTAAATTTAGGATTCTTAGGGTATTTTAAATACAGTAACTTTTTAGTAGATATTGCAAATAATTTAACTGGCGGAAAAATTGCTTTTATTGATGTGATTCTACCTGTCGGGATTTCGTTTTATACTTTTCAATCTATAAGTTATATTATTGAAGTGTATCGTAAAGAAATTGAACCAACAAAACGCTTTGTAGATTATTTGTTCTTCGTTTCGTTTTTCCCGCAATTAGTTGCAGGGCCAATCGTTAGAGCGAAAGATTTCTTACCACAAATTTACCAGAAATTAAACGTTACTCAAGATGATATTAATCGTGCCTTTTTGTTGATTATTGGCGGTTTAATTAAGAAAACAGTTATTTCAGATTATATTTCATTAAACTTTGTAGATCGTGTTTTCGATTTGCCAAATAGTTATACGCCTTTCGAAAATTTAATGGCTTCTTACGGTTATACGATTCAGATTTACTGTGATTTTTCTGGATATTCTGATATGGCAATTGGTGTAGCTTTATTGTTAGGATTCAAATTACCAACTAATTTCAGAACGCCATATAAATCAACTTCTATTACTGATTTTTGGCGTCGTTGGCATATTTCCTTATCTACCTGGTTAAAAGATTTCTTATATATATCAGTAGGAGGAAACCGTTACGGAACATTTGCAGGATTTTTATTTCCAGGATTGTTTTTCTTCGGATTAATCATTTGGGGAATTTCGTTTTCTACAACAAGTAATATTCCATTAATTTTAGCAATTTGTTCGGTAATAGTTTTTGCTTGTACGTTTTTGTTTTCAAAAGAAAAAGAAAAAACAATGTATACGAATGTCAATTTAATGACTACAATGCTTTTAGGTGGATTGTGGCATGGAGCGAGTTTACGTTTTATTATTTGGGGAGCTTTACACGGAATGGCCTTAGCGGTTCATAAAATATTTTTAGAATTTTATCCACCAACAAAACGTAAAATATTCTTTTTAACTCCGTTTTTAAAGTTTTTTGCAATTCTTGTTACATTTCATTTTGTAGCTTTCTGTTGGATTTTCTTCCGCGCAAAAGATTTCGTTACGGCTTTACAAATTATTGAAAATATTGGTAAGGTTACATTCGATTACAATCAATGGTTAACTATTGCTCAAGGCTATCAAAACGTATTTATTTTAATGTTTTTAGGGTATTTTTGGCATTATATTCCAGAAAAAGTTACGATTGCGATTCAAAATGTGTTTAAAGCAATGCCTTTAATTACAAGAGCAATTGTATTAGGATTGATATTTTGGTTGGTTTTTGCAACAGCTTCTGCTGGTCCGCAACCTTTCATTTATTTCCAATTTTAGTAATTAGAAATGAAGAAAATATTATTTTCAAATTGGCATTTTATGCGTTATTTCCGAATAGCCATTGCTTTATTCTGTTTTTATACAGCATATGAACAGCATCAATGGGTTTTTATAGCTTTTGGAGTTTTCTTTTTGTTTCAAGCTATTTTTAATTTAGGTTGTAGTTCAAGAGGATGTAACTTACCTAATAAATAAAAAATGAATAAATTTCAGGAATTAATAAATAGTAACAAACCAGTTTTGATTGATTTCTTTGCTACTTGGTGTGGACCATGCCAGGCTTTAGCTCCAATTTTAGTAGAAGTAAAAAAAGAATTGGGAGAGGTAGTGAATATTATTAAAATAGATGTTGATAAAAATCAAGAAATTGCAGCTCAATTTCAAGTTAAAGGTGTGCCCACCATGGTATTGTTCCAAAGTGGAAAAATGTTATGGAGACAATCTGGTGTAGTTTCTAAAAATGAAATTGTGAATATAATTAAGCAAAAAGCGGTTGTCTTGTAAAGTTAATTATTTTAAAATGAGTGATTTATGTATAATAAAATTGCTTTTTTTTCGTTTAAACTTATTGGTCTTTAAATTTTAGAATTATGAAAAAAATCAATTTTATTTCCGCTTTTGTATTTTTAATTTTATTGAATTTATTTGCTTCTTGTTCTGATGATGACGATAATGCTGTTGTTAGTGCAAGTGTTGATCCTACTCCTGTAATTAATACTGTAAATAATGGAACATGGAGAATTACTTTCTATAGTGATTCTGGTGTTGATGAAACAACTAATTTCTCAGGATATAATTTTACTTTTGGTGCAAGTAGTGTTTTAACTGCAACTAACGGAACAAATTCATATGTAGGTACCTGGTCCGTAACTTCAGATAATAGTTTAGATGATAGTCCGAGTAATGATTTAGATTTTAATATTGCGTTTTCTGCACCAGCTAATTTTTTAGAATTAACAGATGATTGGAATATAATTTCGTATACAGCTACAAATATTCAATTGATTCATGTAAGTGGCGGTGGTGGTGGCACAGATTATATTACTTTCGAAAAAAATTAAGAAAAATTTATCATTTTCGTATTCAAAATTTTATATATTTGAATTCAACAAAAAGAATTTATAAAATTAATTTAAAAATAAATAACATGAAAAAAGTATTATCTATCGTTGCTTTAATGGCATTTATGGTTTCTTCAGCTAATGTAGTTGACTTCAAAGAAAAAGAAAAAGAAAAGAAAAAAGCTACAACAGAAAAAAAATCTTGTTGTTCAGACAAAAAAGGTGCTACAGCTTCTGCTAAAAAATCATCTTGTTGTTCAAAAAAATAATAAGTTTTAAATAAACTGATAAACCGCTATGATTTTCATAGCGGTTTTTTATTTTCTAAAATCAAAATTTTGCAACTACGTCACTTTGATACTTTACAACTTTACTGTATATTTGCAAATTATTAAAAAGCTCAAAAATTATGTTTGATAATCTTACAGATAAGTTAGATAAAGCATTTCATATACTAAAAGGACACGGTAAAATTACCGATGTAAATGTTGCGGATACATTAAAAGAAGTTCGTCGTGCATTATTAGATGCCGATGTGAATTTTAAAATTGCTAAAGATTTTACAACACGTGTAAAAGATAAAGCAATTGGAGAAAATGTATTAACTACATTACAACCTGGTCAGTTATTGGTTAAATTAGTTAAAGACGAGTTAACTGAATTAATGGGTGGCGATGTTGCTGGTGTAAACTTATCAGGAAATCCTACTGTGATTTTAATGTCGGGTTTACAAGGTTCTGGTAAAACTACTTTCTCTGGGAAGTTAGCTAACTTTCTAAAAACTAAAAAAACAAAAAAACCTTTATTGGTTGCTTGTGATATTTATCGTCCTGCTGCAATTAATCAATTGCATGTTGTTGGAGAACAAATTGGTGTAGAAGTATATTCTGAACCAGAAAATAAAAATGCAGTTTCAATTGCTGAAAATGCAATCAAACACGCAAAAGCAAACGGTTTCAATGTTGTAATTATAGATACAGCAGGTCGTTTAGCTGTGGATGAAGAAATGATGAATGAAATTGCAAACGTTCACAAAGCTGTTCAACCTCATGAAACGTTATTTGTTGTAGATGCAATGACAGGGCAAGATGCTGTAAACACAGCAAAAGCTTTTAATGATAGATTAGATTTTGATGGAGTTATTCTTACAAAATTAGATGGTGATACTCGTGGTGGAGCTGCTATTTCTATTAAATCTGTTGTAAATAAACCAATCAAATTTATCGGTACTGGAGAGAAAATGGACGCAATTGATGTGTTCTATCCTTCTCGTATGGCGGAAAGAATTTTAGGAATGGGAGATGTTGTGTCTTTAGTAGAAAGAGCTCAAGCACAATACGACGAAGAAGAAGCGAGAAAAATTCAGAAAAAAATCGCTAAAAACGAATTTGGTTTTGATGATTTTTTAGCGCAAATTCAGCAGATTAAAAAAATGGGTAGCATGAAAGACTTAGTCGGAATGATTCCTGGTGCTGGAAAAGCTTTGAAAGATGTTGAAATAGAAGACGATGCTTTTAAACATGTAGAAGCAATTATTCAATCGATGACACCAGCTGAAAGAAGTAAGCCAGCGATTATTGATGTGAAAAGAAAAACTAGAATTGCTAAAGGTGCTGGTAGAAAAATTGAGGAAGTAAATCAATTGATGAAGCAGTTTGACCAAATGAGCAAAATGATGAAAATGATGCAAGGTGGTGGCGGTAAAAAAATGATGCAAATGATGAGCGGAATGAAAGGAATGCCTTCAATGCCGGGAATGAAATAAAAATATAAGGACTGCTTGCGAGCGGTCCTTACTTATTCTACTAAACATAAATAACACATACAACTCAAATAAAATGCAATTAC
>CAMLRV010000081.1 GCA_946482495.1 uncultured Flavobacteriia bacterium | reverse complement strand
GCTTTAGTGATGTCCTCTTCCAAGAATCCTCTTTCACGCATCCAATCATCGTTATACATTTTACCAACATATCTACTTCCTGAATCGTGAAATAAAACAACCACTACATCTTCAGGTTTGAAGTGCTCTTTCAATTGTAATAATCCTTTCACCGCAGCACCAGCAGAATTTCCACAGAAAATCCCTTCTTCTAACGCTAATTTACGAGTATAAACTGCAGCATCTTTATCGGTAACTTTTGTAAAACCATCAATTAAAGAAAAGTCAACATTTTTTGGTAAAATATCTTCTCCAATTCCTTCTGTGATATAAGAATAGATTTCGTTCTCGTCGAAAATACCAGTTTCGTGATATTTTTTAAATACCGAACCATACGTATCAATTCCCCAAATTTTTACATTTGGATTTTTTTCTTTCAAATATTTAGCTACTCCAGAAACCGTTCCACCCGTTCCAACTCCAACTACGAAATGTGTGATTTTCCCTTCTGTTTGTTCCCAAATTTCGGGACCAGTTTGTTCGTAATGCGCTATTGCGTTACTTGGATTATCATATTGATTAACGTACCAAGAATTTGGGATTTCTTCACCTAGTCTTTTTGATACCGAATAATATGAACGTGGATCTGTTGGTTCTACATCTGTTGGGCACACAATTACTTTAGCACCAACGGCACGTAAAATATCTGATTTTTCTTTTGATTGTTTATCTGAAATTACGAAAATACATTTGTAACCTTTAACAATTGCTGCCAAAGCTAATCCCATACCTGTATTTCCTGAAGTTCCTTCAATAATAGTCCCACCTGGTTTTAATCTTCCATCTGCTTCTGCATCTTCAATCATTTTAACCGCCATACGATCTTTTACAGAATTTCCAGGATTGAAAGTTTCTACTTTAGCTAAAACAAGTGCATCTATTTCAGCAGTTACTTTGTTTAATTTTACTAATGGTGTATTTCCAATAGTTTCTAATATATTTTTTGCGTATTTCATTTGTCTTTTATATTATGTATTGCCTATTAAATATAACTTAGGCGATTTCATTTTTATTTTTCTATTATTTAGTGCAAAATTAGTTTTTTTTGTTTCAGGTTTCAAGTTTCAAGTTAAAAAGTTTAGACAAACCTCTTTTTAAATGAAAATATACTTCTGAAATACGAATGCGTGAGTGATGGTAGCGGCATCCTTTTTGTCTCGTTTTTAAGAACGAGATAAAAAGATATAGCGAACAGCACGACCTGAAAGGGCACGCCCAAATTCTATTTAAAGAAATTCCATTCTAAACCGAAACGAATATGAAAATCTCGAAATGGATAATTTGGCGTGTTATAATAATCTACTTTATTTGAAAATAAAGCATTTAGATGTTCAGCTTTCAAATAGATTCTACATTGTTGAACTCGCGCATTAACAAAGAAATCTAACACCGGAAAACCTCCAGCCTTTGTTTGACTTTGCGTGTAAAATTCTCCAATAACCGGCACATAATCATCGGCAAAATAATTACTAAAATAATTTACCGTTACTCCAGTTTGTAGTAACATAGCTTTTTTGAAAACTGGCTTCGTGTAATATAAAGTATTTCTAAGTACAAGGTAAGGCAAATTTAAAATTTTCTCATCTTGTTGCACTTCTTGAAATTTAATTCTATTATCTAAAGCCCAATTTTTATATTTAATTTCTTTCGCAATTTCAGCACTCAAATATTGTATAGATTTATCGTATTGAAAAGGTTTCACCACTAAACTATCAATTCTTTCTTCTGTGTTATAAAAAAACAAATGATCGTTTAAATTTGTGATTTGCACACTTGCTTCAAACCATTTATTTATTGTTTCAGCTCTAAAAATACTGATTTTCTCATTTTTAAAACTTGTATTCCAATTATAATTAGAATAATCACTTACACTGAAAACATAAATATTATCTGGAATTTTACTAATTTGTTGTGCGGAAATTTTCACGTATTGCTCATCAGAAAATTTATATTTCGCAAAAGCTTCGTAATTTGATGAAGGTTGCCCAGAAATAGCGTTTTGCAATAAAATATTAAAATTCCATTTGCTTTTATAGAATTCGTATTGTCCGCCAATATTATTAATTCTATTATGTAAATTATATTTCACATCAGGATCGTAAGCAATTCCAACTGGAATAGTATAAAATTGATTATAAGAATAATTATCAATAAAGAAATTTAATTCACCTAAATTTTTAGTTTTAAAACTCACTCCAACTTTGTTGTAAAACACATCATAACGCGTTTTATTATTTATAGAAGGATAAAGCGAATTTCCTAAACGTGGGCTTGTAGTGGCTTGAATAAATTCATAAAATTTATTTTCATAATACGATTGATGTTTTAACACCAATGAATTTCCAGTTGAAAATTGATACGAATGATCTAAGAAGTAGCGATTTCCTTTTAATTTTGAGGAAGCATCATTAAAATAAATATCAACTCTCTCTCGCTGGTTAAACGAAGGATTAGTTCCATCAAGTTGGTTTAAATCAATAATCCCACCATTTTCTTGATTAAAAATATCTTGGCCTATAAAATTAAATTTTAAAAAATACTTTTTATTGAGAGAATTATAATTTGTTATAAATCTAAAATGCCCAGAACTAGTTAAATTATTAAAATAGTCTCCGATAGATCGAATTGATTTATAAGCAACTGTAAAATTTAAATTAGGTTTAGTATTAACTGAAATCAAGGCATCTAAACTTTGACCTTGTCGCATTACTGTTTTAAAATACAAATCTGTTAATGGCGTGGGAACAGAATAATAATAAATGTCATTATTATTTAAATACGTAACATGTTTCGCATTAAAACCAAATTGAGGTAATGTATAATTCTTCTTTCTAGAAAAATCTAATTGATTATAAAGATATCCTTCATTTGAAAAAGCGAATAATCCAAAATTATCTTTTCGTAAATAATTGTATTTATATTCATCATGAATTGTTAGCGTAGTATCAATATAGACAGTGTCTTTCTCAGAATTGAAAGTTTTATATAATTTAATATCTGCTTTAAGACTTTCAACATTGGTAGAATCTATTTCTTGAGCATTTAAGGAAAATGACAAAAAAGTAAGCAATACGAAAAGGTATCTCATTTTTATAATTTAAAGAACAAATGTAATGAGAATTTGTGGAAATAAAAAAACCCCGATAAAATCGGGGTTTTAATTTAATTGAAACTATAAAATGTTATTGTACCCAGAATGGAGACTTAGCATTTACAGTAAAAATATCAGAAGTTGATAATGAAGGAACATTTCCAGCATTAGCAATGTATTCAGACACAGGGTAAGATAATCTGTAAGGCTTTCTAGATTGAGTAGCATTTAAAGAAAGTGGAGTCAATGGGAATCCAGTTCTATTGTAATCAACGAAAGACTCAATTGCATGGTGACCCATTAAAGCAATCCATTTTTGGTACATAATCGCGTGGATTTTTTCATCCATAGTTACAGAAGCAGCTAAACCAAAGTAAGGTTTAGTGTTGATTGTAGCTAAGTAAGTACCAATAGAAGCAACTCTTGATAAGAAACTTTCAGTAACCCCAGCATCAAATAAAGCTTGCTCTCCACTGAATCCTAAGCCTGGATATCTAACAGCAGCCTCAGCTTGTAAGAAGTAAGATTCACATAAAGTCATGATATAACCAGAAGCAGAAGAATAATCTCCAACAGTTACACCAGCATGCTCACCATACATATCAAAGTTACCAATTAATCCTAAACGAGCAGGAGTTCCAGGGTAAGTTAAAGAAGGACTACCTACAGTAGTAAATGAGTTACCTTGTTCAACAGCTCTTGGACCAGTAGCACCAGCACCGTTAGTAAATAATCTAGCTCTTCTCGCGTCAGTTACGTTTGGATAAAATACTCCTGAACCAGCAATAATTTCTTGAGAACCAGCTGCAGGGTAGTTAGTTGTAGCGTAAGACTGCATTGCTTTATAAGTGTGTGCAGTTAAAGCGATAAACGTTCTGTTTTGACGAGCAGTACCAGTTACATCAATAGCATAAGTATTGAAACCTGGAGAAGCTGAATCATCATTAGCATCACTAAATCCTGGGTTGATAGTTACGTTGTCAGATAAAAATGGTCCAGCAACGATATCAGTTAATTTAGCATCTCTGTAAGTAGCTTCAGCACCAGTTAATTCAGACATTCTTAAACACATTCTTAATTGTAATGTATTAGCGAATTCATTCCATCTAGCCATATCTCCACCTAACATTACATCAAAAGGAGCAATATCCTCAGCAACTGAAGGATCAGCACTAGCAATTAAATTACGAGCATCCTCTAAGTTAGCAATTAAATCTTGGTAAATTGTATAATCATCATCATAAGTTGGAGTTGTGAATTGTTGTGGTTTCCAAGCTTGTGAATAAGGAGCATTACCATATAAATCTACGATATATTGCATATAATGTGCTTTACAAATTTTTGCAGCAGCAACATAATAGTCATATTTACCAGATGCGTTTGGATAATCTATAATTGCTTGGAAATTCATTAAGTTTAAGTATAAACCATCCCAAATATTATTGTAGAAAGAATTATCTACAATAAGTTGCAATTCTTTATCGAATCCGTTACCGAATGAAGAAACGTTTCTTGTCCATGCATTCATAAATACGTTTCCTAATTGGTTCATAGAACCAACTTGTACTCTGTATGTAGAAACTTGTGCACCAGGCAAAAGTTTACTTGGAGTAGCCTGATCGAAAGTCAAATTATTTGGACTATCGTTCACATCTAAATACTGATCACAAGAAAATAATGTGAAAGCCAGTATTGCGATTGAAAATTTTATTTTTTTCATAATTATTTGTTTATTAGAAAGTTAAATTAACTGAAAAACCTAAAGTTCTTGAAGAAGGGTATCTATCAGTATTAATAATACCTTGAGCATTTCCAGTTGTATTAGATGCCTCAGGATCAGCATAACCTCTGTTTTCTAAACCGTTTTTAGCTTTTAAAACTCTACCATCAGCTAAGAAAGTAAAAGGATTTCTAGCATTAACACCAAATCTTAAAGACTCTAAACCAGCTTTTTCAATCATCTTTTTAGGTAAAGCATAGCTTAAAGATAATTCTCTAATTCTTAAAGCAGCCATATCAATTACGTTAGCTTCTCCAACTTGTCTGTGGATAGTTGTGAAATAGTTAGTAACACCACCAGAAGAAACGTCATTTTGAGCAGGAGTAGTATTAGGGTTACCTAATGCATCAACACCTGGGAATACATAACCTTGAGTTCTGTCGAAACCAGCAGTATCTTGATCACCTCCAGTAAAGTATAATAAGTTTTTAGTGAATGAGTAAGCTGAAGCACCATTTCTGTAATCAGCAACTGCAACTAATCTGAATCCTTTGTATTCGAAAGAGTTAGTTAAACCTACGATATAGTCAGGAGTACCTTTTCCTAATTTTTGGAAAGCAGAAGTTCTTAATGGTAAACCATTAGCATCAACGATAACGTTACCATTATCATCTCTTACGAAAGCAGTACCTTTAATTAAAGGGAACTCTTCACCAACTTCAGCAAAAATACCAATTTGAGTATTTGACTGTAATGCGATACTTGTTGCACCATTACCTAAAGCAGTAATTTTTGTGTTGAAAGCAGCGTAGTTAGCTCTAATATCCCATTTAAAGTTTTTGTTGTAAACTGGACGTAAACCTAAATCGATTTCGAAACCTTTGTTTTCTAAATCTCCAATATTTCCTCTACTTACTGTTTGACCGATTGCTCTAGATCTAGTAACGTTAGAAATTAAGTCTTTTGTTTCAGCAGTATAGAAAGAAGCCTCTAACGAAATTCTATCATTGAAGAATCCTAATTGACCACCAAACTCTAAAGTATTTACGAACTCAGGAGCGATATCTGGATCAGTTGGAGTTCTATCATACTGTAAAGCAGAAGTATTACCAAATGGGAATCCTTGAGGAATTTCAGTTAACACATTGATATCATAAACACCAACAGAAGATGTATTACCTACAGAAGTATAAGAAGCATTTAATTTCATGTAATTTAACACTTTATTATCTTTTAAAGCAGCGATTGCTTTAGTAGGAATGAATGAAACCCCAACAGATGGATAGAAATAAGAATCTTTTACGATTGAAGTTTGTTCGATACGACCTGTAGCATTTAAGAATAAATAATCTTTATAAGCTAAATCAGCATTTGCGAAACCAGCAACAATTCTAGAACGTACTAATCTGTTATCTAAAGTTGATGGATTAGATGGGTTTAACACGTTAGTAATGTGGTAGAAACCTGGAACATCTAAACCTGTACCACCTTGAGTCATCACTCTAAACATTCTGTCTTGAATGTTGTTACCAATGTTGAATTTTAATCCTAAATCTTTAGTTAATTCATAATCAAAATTGAACATTAAATCTCCATAAATATTTCTTGTACTAGTTTGATTAGCAAAGAAATTAGAAGTTTCTGGTTGACCTCCTAAATCAGAATAAGTTTCTGTATTTGCACCGTAGTACTCATAAGGAGCAATACTAAATACTCTTCCAGACTCAGCGAATCCATTTTGGAAAGATTGACTATCAGTGTTTCTCATTTGTACGTTAGCCGTATAAGTAACATTGATGTTTTTAGTTAAATCATATCCTAAATTTAAGATACCATTCATGATATTTGATCTTCCATCAGTTCTTCTGTTTTGAGCAGCCCACCATGGGTTGTATGCGTAAACAGTCCAGTGACTTTCGTTATCAGAATTTCTAAATCTATCAACTGGAATGTTAGTTGCAGTTTGGATTAAGTCATCCCATAAGTTTGAGTCAGCTTGAGAAGTTCTTTGAGTAATATAGTTCACATTACCTTCAATGTTGAATTTACCAACTTTTTTACCAGCTTTAAATAAGAAAGAGTTTCTAACTAATTTATCACCTTCTACCATGTAGTCAGTATTTTGTCTGTTAGCAGATAAAAATGCATAAGAATCTTTACCACCTACATTAAAGTTAAATCCATTTTGGTAAATGATACCAGTTGTAAAGAAATCTTTAATATTATCTTTAATTGGTTTCCACTCAGTAAATAAGAAGTTTCCATCAGCTTGAGGTAAACCAACTGGTACTATACTTGGAAATCCTGGAGTGTTATAAGCAGGTCCCCAAGAACCATTTTCCCAAGGAACGAATGTAGGTAAAACACCTGGGTTCGCTGGGTCTTCAAATCCTGGGTCAGTTGCCCAACCTTGACCGTATTCCATTTGTCTTCTTGGTACGAAAGAGATAGTTTCAAAATCTACTCCTGAATTAACTCCGAAAGTAAATTTATCAGCTTTAGAACCTTTTTTAGTAGTAACGATAATTACCCCGTTTACCCCTTGAGCACCATATAAAGCAGCCCCTTGAGCACCTTTAATAACGTTCAAACTTTCGATAACATCTGGAGGCAATTGACCTAATACAGTTGCAGAAGAAATAGCACCATCAATAACTACTAAAGCTTGGTTATCTCCAGTAATAGTTCTATTACCTCTTAATACGATTCTCGTATCAGGAGCAACACTATTAGAAGTAGTCGAAACATTCAAACCAGAAACTTTACCAGTTAAAGCTTGAATAGCATTCGGGTTATTTGCTTGAGTTAACTCTTTTGCTCCAATTTGCTTTTGTGCAGTAACTGTAGCATCTTTAGTTCTTTTGATACCCATCGCACCTTGAATAACTACTGTTTCAATTTGTTCAGCTGAAGAAGCTAAAACTACGTTAACAACGTTACCAGCACCAACAGTTACCATTTTAGTATCTTTTCCTAAAAAAGAAACTTCTAAAACATCACCTTGACTAGCTTTGATAGAGAATTTACCATTCTCATCAGTTTGAGTACCTTGTTGTGTACCCGAAATAATTACAGTAGCACCCGGCAATGCTGCGCCATCACTTGTTACTGTACCTGTAACAGTTTTCTGTTGTGCGAAAGAAAACTGCATTGTAAACGCTACTAAAAGCGTAAAAATCCATTTGAACTTCGATCTCATATTAATTTTATTTGAGTTAGTTATTCCGCAAACTTCTTAATAATTTCTTAAATAAACAAATAATACTTCGGAATATTATCAATTTATTTGTGTTAAATTTTTTTAGCTAAAAAAAATAGATTGCCGAAACAACTATATAATAGATGCAAAAAAGTGTTAAAGGTTGCGTGAAAAAAATATATTTTTGCAAAAAACAATTTATGTTAAAGAAATGTTATAGTAATTTTTTAATTGAGTGCGGAACTGACGAAGCTGGAAGAGGCTGTCTGGCTGGGCCTGTAACCGCCGCTGCCATAATTTTACAATCTCCTAACAGAACCTTAACTAAGGAAGAAAAAAAATCAGAAAAATTATTATATAAATTCATAAACGACTCTAAGCAACTCACAGAAAAGAAACGTTTTGAGCTAAGACCTATTATAGAAGAATTGTTTGATTTTTCATTTTCACATATAAATAATGTAGAAATTGATGAAATAAACATATTAAATGCATCAATGAAGGCAATGCAAGAAAGCATATTAAGCTTAAAAATGCAACCAGAATACATTATAGTAGATGGAAATCGTCCTTTGAATGGAAAATTAGGCATGAAACAAACTCATGGAAAAATTTTCACGAGTCAAGAAATCGAAATTTTAAAATCAATCCCTAATACTTCTATAATAAAAGGTGACGCCAAATATTTAAGCATTGCTGCTGCTTCTATTTTAGCCAAAACATACCGTGATGATTTTATGGATAAAATCCACGAAGAGTTTCCTATGTATAATTGGAAAAAAAATAAAGGCTACCCAACTCAAGAACACAGAGAAGCCATTAAAAAATATGGTATTACTAAATACCACAGAAAGACATTTCGTTTATTGCCTGAGCAATTAACATTGGATTTGTAAAAATCTAAACGAATGAATTTTCAAATAATTTAGAAAAGTGTTTTA
>CAMLRV010000080.1 GCA_946482495.1 uncultured Flavobacteriia bacterium | reverse complement strand
GTTTGTGTATCTGTTCCGATATATTCGAAAAGGAAATAACCATTACCTGTTAAACCAGCTGGAATATTATATGTTCCAGGAGAAGTAAATGTACTCTCAGAAGCACCAATAGCTGGATAAGTAATATTAAATCCTGAACCTGTTGTTATATCAACTAATTTTGTTCTGTCAATAACACTTCCAGGTACATAATCAGCACTTTTTAAGTAATATACTCTTAAAGCAACTTCACCTCTATAAAATCTCATTTCTTTTTTGAAAGACATTGTGCTTGCAGCAGTAAAATCTACTGGAACCATAAAGAATGTTTTACAAGGAACTCCAGGACTTGTTGACCCATTAAATGAAGTCATTTCAATATACTTATTTGAACTAAACGTTTTAACTTGCCAGTATCTTGGTCCTAAATCTGCATCATTGATATATTTTGGAAAATTCAATTGATTAACAGTGTAAGATGTAAATGGCTCGTTTAAAGTTGAAAGAAAAACATTTGCATTTCCAACTACTGGAGGCGCACTATCAACTCTTGGATTAGTTAACATAATGTCATTTTCAGTACGAACCATAAATTGAAATCCAGTTCCAAATTTAGTTAATACTCCTCGGATTTTACCATTTAAAGCTGGAACTGTTTTATAAGCAAAGTTTGCAAATTCTGAAATTCTTACTACAATTGAATTACCTGAGGCATCAGTCACTGTATTATTTGTAGCGCCACCAATTTGATTATTAGCATCATAATATGTTTTTCCTACATTTCCATCAGAAAACTGAACGTTATCTAATTCGATTAATTTATTCAAGTTCGCATTATTTAATGCAGCAGGAATAGTTAAGTGGTTAACTAAAGTATTTTCGTCTACTTTAGTACAAGACCTTTTTACAACATTTTCGTATTCCACTGCAGAAACTCTTCCGATTTCATCAGCTAATGGCGCACCATTATCATATAAATCCCCAATTTCTAATGAACTAGAAACCGAGCTATTGTAAAAATATCTATTTTTTAAATTAATATATACTTTTCTCCCTGGTTCAAACTTTGTATATAAGTTATAAGCATCAATAGGCATTGTAAATCCTTTTGTACCATCTAAAGAAACCATCGAGATAGATTTATAAAAATTTCCACCTTCGTCACTTGAGGTAACATACGCTTCAATAATACCATCAGTAGTATATTGCTGAACTGTTCCAGTTGCAGTTGTAGCAACAGCTTGTACTGTAGTTGTAGCAGTTAAATCTGTACAATCTCCTGATAAATCTGGAGCATTATAATTGTCAGTGTTTACACAACTTACTAAAGTTGCGAACAATGAAACTGATAAAATAGTTTTAATATTTTTCATACTATTTAAAATTATAAAGTTTTATCGTAAATTTTGATATCATCTACACGTAAAGAACCATCAAGGTTACTATTCGTACTAGATCCTGTAGCCTTAAAAGCAATATAAATATTACCAGTATAAGCAGATAAGTCAACTTGACCTGAATTTACATTCAACACACCATCTGGAGTAGTTGCATTAGTTGCCAAACCTGCGATATTAGCCGAAACTGGCACCCAAGTTGCGGTTAATACATTTGTTCCATCAAAATCATTTGAAATAAAAACTTCAAGTTTATTATTAGCATCTGTAACGAATTCTGCAGCAGATTTAAATGTTAAAACTTCATTAGCAGAATTATCCATATTAATTTCAGGAGAAATTGCCCAAGCAACATTTGTTACATCACCAGTTGTACTACCAAATGTAGTAAATTGAATATAACCATTACTATCATCATCTTGTTCTGTCCATTGCACACTACCAGTTTGTGCAAAACTTGTCCAGTCACCAAAGTATAAATACTCATCTTCGTTTAATAAATCTGGATTAAAAGTTTCCTTAAATACAACAGGTTTAAACGCAACGATATCAGTTTCTGGATCATCACAACTAGTAACTACTGTTAATGTAATGGCAAAAATTGAAAGTTTATAAAATATATTTTTCATAATCAATTTATTTTTAGAAGTTAACATATAAATTTACGAAATAAGTTCTTCCATATCCATAAAAATATTTAGAACCAAATGCTGGTGTTCCGTTAGCATTATCTGCTTGTTGATCTGGGAATGTTGCTTTTCTAGATTGCTCGAAACCACCTGTTTTATAAGTAGTATCCAAAACATTATTTATAGAAGCGAAGAAACCAATAGTAGTAGTATTTACTCTCCAAGATTTTCCTCCAGTTACATTTAACAAATTGAAATCAGCAAATTTTTCTTGAGTTAACGCTTTTCTAACAGAAGCTTCAGCTGCTCCATTATAACCATATCCATCATTATCAACTACAAAGTTAGCTGTTCTTGAAATATTAGAAACATCTAAGTAGGAATTTGCTAAATAATTGATATTCGCACCAATCCACCAGAAATGAGGATCTCTATACTCTAGACCAAATGATGCTGCAGTTTGTGGCATACCTGGTAATCTGTAATTTTTTAAATAAGCTTGTCCAAAATCAACAACTGGTTGTGTGTTAGTCATTGATGCTTGAGCGTCATCATTTACTTTTAAATTTGGATTGTTAGCGTATAAATAATGTCCGTAAGATGCTGCTGCTGTAGCTTTAATAGTTGAAGTAATTTGGTATTCTAAACCTAATTCCACTCCAACATTTTTCTTGTCAATTCCTGTTAATAATTCAGAAATAAAAGCATCTTGATCATTTCCATCAGTATCTTCACCTACACCTTCCGCATAGAAGAATGAAATTTCTGTAGCATTCTGAACTTTAGAAGCAAAACCTGTAATACGTGATTTGAATTTAGGCGTTCTAATAATATAAGAAGCATCTACACTTGCAACAGTTTCACTAGTTAAATCAGGAGTAATATTATTGTTGATACGAGCATTTGCAAAAGTATTTCTCATATTTGGAGCTTTAGTCATATAAACTCCATTAAAGTCTAATAAATGTTGACCCGTAATTTTCCAAGTAAATCCACCTTTAAATCCGAAGTTCTCAAAAATTTGTTTACCACTTCTTCCAAAAGAGTTTTTTGAATAAATTCCATTTCTATATAAACCTTCTCTTTCATATTGGCTTCTCGAGAATGATTGTGCTAAATAGAAATCTGTTTTCTTATAAGTAAACTTAAATTGCGTAAATGCATCAATCACAATTGCATTTAAATTATAGTTGTATCCGTAAGCATCACCAACTTTAATTTGTCTGTTAGGATTATTTAAATCAGATTGGGTAGCATCTCCAGTATAAAAAGGATCTACATCTAAGAAGTACTGACCTCCTAATAAATCCAACATGTTTTGGAAATTGTGCGATTTTAATTTTTTGAAATTAGCTCCAGCATTTAATTTAATGTTATCAGATAAATCAGAGAATAAAATTGAATTAGCTGTAACTTGTTTATCATCTGTTCTGTCTTCGTACAAAGCATACACGCTTCTTCCTGCATTTGAACTATTTTGATTTGCTAAGTACATTGCATTCCAATTAATCTGACTGTTATTTAAAAAATAATCTCTTGCCGATTCAGCCAATGGATTAGAACCATCCGACATATAGTTATTAGGATTGTTATAATAATAACTAGGTAAGTTTTTGTAGTAAGTTGGATCAGGACTATTTGCGTTTTGATAATCTAAACGACTATTTCCTACTGATCCCGTTTGATAAGCAACATTAGTGTTCAAAGTAGTTCTATCAGACATTTTCCAATAATGACTTAACATTAAAATTGGCTCTTCGATGTCTTTATCTCTAGAATTACGTTTTTTACCGTTTTGCCATCCCCAATATGAGTTGTATTTGATTCCTTTTAAATCATTTACTTCATTTGTATTTGGAGAAGATTTTCCTCTGCTGTTTTGAGCATAGATACTAGTAAAATTTAAACTGTGGTTTTTATTGAATCTTTTTTCTACACTAGCAAACATTGAATTTGCAGCATAATCAGTTCCTTCAAAATAACCTTCTTTAGCCCATCTTCTAGATGCAGAAATACTGTAAGCCCAACCATTATCCATTAAACCAGAGTTATGCGTAATCATAGATCTCCAAGAATAGTTTGTATTTGTAGCCGATTGAGAAATTCTTGTTCCTTTTCTATATAAAGAAGCTCTTGTATTAATTTCTTGAGTTCCTAAAATTCCACCGAATGTATAATCAGATGGCGCAGAACCTAAAGTAAATTCTTGATTTCTTGTGGCATCATTTAAACCACCCCAGTTACTCCATTGTGGTCTTCCGTCATAGATTTTATTCATTGTTACCCCATTAATCATGGTAACACCATATTCATTATCTAAACCTCTCATTCTAAAACGAGCTTGACCCCAATTGAAAGCAGCCGCTTGTTGATAAGCATCTCTTGAAGATTGTAACAATCCTGCAGTACTTTCAGAACCACTATTGTCGTCACCTAAATCATTTTCTGTAATTGTTACTAAACTTAATTGTTGTTCCGATTTAATATCTTCTTCTAGATACATCATACCAACATCTAAAGTTTGTCCTGCAACTACCTCAATTGCAAAATTTTGTGTGCTATATCCATCTACTGAAACAACCAAAACTTGGCTCCCTGCTGCAATACCACTAATTTGGAAATCTCCTAAATTGTTAGTCGTTACAAATTGTTCATTAGATTGAATCATCACTTTTACGCTTCCCAATGGGTTTTGCGATTTAGAATCAACTACCTTACCTTTAACAGTTGATTGATTTTGAGCCATTACGAAAATAGCTTGAAATAAAAATAAAAGACTTAACGCAAGTTTTTTCATACTTTATTATTAATTAATACTTTACGATCTTCTTAGGTAAAAACTAAAAAGCCGACAAATGTACAACATTTAAATAATATTATTTACCTTTGGCACCGATTTTGCATTATATTTAATTATAATTTAACCTGAAACATGAAAATTAAACCATTTTACAGCGCTTTAGCAGTTGTTTTATTTGTGGCAACCAGTTTTGCTCAAGAGAAAAAAAATTACATGGTTAACACAATAGCTTTCTATAACTTAGAAAACTTATTTGACACAATTAATGACCCTACGGTTAATGACGAAGACTTCATTTATACTCCAGAAAACTATAAAGATAAATTACATAAACTTGAAAGAGTTATTTCTCAATTAGGAACAAGTAACGAGCAAAAAAATTCTCCAGTAGTTTTAGGCGTAGCTGAAGTGGAAAATAGAAAAGTTTTAGAAGATTTATGCAAACAACCTCTTTTAGCCGCTAAAGGTTATGCCGTTATCCATTTTGATTCTCCAGATAAAAGAGGAATTGATACTGGATTTTTATATCAAAAAGCGCATTTTACTCCAACAAGTTACAAAAACTATCCTTTAATTGTAACAGAAGACCTTACAGATAAAAAAGCGAAAGACAAAGAAAAAGTAGAAGACACTGACGATAACGTAGTTGATGCAAAAACTAACCGAATTTATACACGTGATCAAATTTTAATGACCGGTTTATTAGACGGAGAAGAAATGCACTTTATTGTAAGTCACTGGCCATCACGAAGAGGTGGTGAAAAAAGAAGTAGTCCGTTACGTGAAGCTGCTGCTGCATTAAATAAAAAATTAATAGATTCATTACAAGCCATTAATCCTAATGCTAAAATTTTCACAATGGGAGATTTAAATGACGGACCTTTTAATAAAAGTATCAAACAAGTTTTAGGGGCTAAAGGTGATGAAAAAGAAGTAAAACCATTAGGTTTATACAATCCAGCAGAAAAATTAATGAAAAAAGGAATTGGAACTTTAGCTCACCGTGACGCTTGGGATTTCTTTGATCAAATTATCATTTCTGAACCTTTATTAAGAAAAGATTATTCTTCTTGGAGATATTGGAAAGCGGGAGTATTTAACGCACCATTTATGATTCAACAAACTGGACAATATAAAGGATACGCCTTAAGAAACAGTTCAACTGAACCAGGTTATTCAGACCACTTCCCTTCTTATATTTATCTAATTAAGGAAGCAAAAAAATAAAATAAAACACATTTGTAAACGTCTCAACAAAAATTGGGGCGTTTTTTTTATTTTGATGGTTTCGAAAAATCGGCGTAAATTCGTAAAACACAATTAACTTTTACAACATGTCAATAGCCAAACCTTTCAATTTAAATCAATGGATTAAAGACAACAAACATCTTTTAGTTCCACCAGTTGCCAATAAAAATTTATATGTAGATTCTGGCGATTATATTGTGATGATTGTTGCGGGTCCAAATGCCAGAAAAGATTATCATTATAACGAAACCGAAGAATTATTTTATCAACTAGAAGGTGAAATTACCGTATATATCCAAGAAGATGGCAAAAAGAAAGCCATGAAACTTTCGGCTGGCGACATGTATTTGCATCCTGCAAAAATTCCTCATTCACCAAACCGTACGGAGGGATCAATTGGCTTAGTAATTGAAAGAAAAAGAACAGAAGGTAAAGACGGCTTACTTTGGTTTTGCGACAATTGCAATCATAAATTACACGAAGTTTATTTCGGATTAAATGATATCGAAAAAGATTTCCTTAAACATTTCAAAGATTTTTATGCTGATGAAGAAAAAAGAACCTGTAACAAATGCGGAACCGTTATGGAAACCAATCCAAATTTTATTAAGAAATAATTGGGAGTTTTTTTATTTATAAGTCATAATTTCGCAAAAAATTAAATCATCCATATGGATTCTTATTTGAGGAAAAATAAATTTTAACTGAGTAGCCTTTGTCTAATACAATCGCTATCTCAAAATTGCGTATTGTATTATGATAACTTTTTACAAAAACAACAACGGATTATTTCAAACGGATAATCATGAAAAAAACTGCTGGACTAATGTAGTTTGCCCAACAAAAGAGGAAACTAAATATTTACTTCAAGATTTACAGATTCCAGAAGCCTTTTACAACGATATTGAAGATATTGACGAACGCCCACGTATTGAAATTGAAAACGGTTGGTGTTTAATCATTATTAGAATTCCATTTAAAAGTAACGATGAAAAACTACCTTTTAACACAGCTCCTTTAGGGTTAATTTTTAAAGACGACACATTTGTTTCTTTATGTTTTCAACAATCAGATATTCTTTCTGATTTTGTTACATATACACAACGTAAGAAAATTTCAGTTAATAATCATTTCGATTTAGTATTAAAGTTACTTTTATCTTCTAGTGTTTGGTTCCAAAAATATTTAAAACAAATTAATCAACGTATTAAACTTGCCGAACAAAATTTAGAAAAATCAATTAAAAACCAAGAATTACAAGCTTTATTACAAATTGAAAAATGTTTGGTTTTTTTCATCACTTCTTTAAAAGGAAATGATATTTTATTTCACAGAATGAGAAATCTTAAAAACCATAAAGATACTTTTGATTTAGAACTATTAGAAGATGTAGAAATTGAATTGCGTCAAGCTGAAGAAACAACCAATATTTACAGTAATATTTTAACTGGAATGATGGATGCGTATGCTTCTGTCATTTCAAACAATTTAAATATTATTATGAAAAGACTCACATCAATTTCCATTATTTTAATGATTCCTACACTTGTAGCTAGTTTTTACGGCATGAATGTTCCTAACTCACTTGAAAACAATTCAAATGGACTTTTAATAGTAAGTATATCTTCTTTATTTTTATCCATTATTGGTGTATTCTTATTTAAGAAAAACAACATGTTCTGATAGAGAAAATTGTTTTAAATAAGGAATAGAATTTATTTCTAATAAAAACATATCTTTGCATAAAAAATAACAAAAACACATAATAAAGTTAAATATGTCAACAATAGCATCGCAATTCGGAATGCAAGAAGCTTTACAAGCATTAGGAATTAAAGAAATTAATGATGGAACTTCAACAGGTTCAAATAGTTTCTCTTCTGGAGAAATTATCGAAAGTTATTCTCCTGTTGATGGGCAATTAATCGGAAAAGTAAAAACAACAACGGCAGCAGACTATGAAAAAGTGATGCAAAGCGCAACAGAAGCTTTCAAAGTTTTTAGAGCGATGCCAGCACCTCAACGTGGTGAAATTGTACGTCAGTTTGGAAATAAATTAAGAGAATTAAAAGAACCTCTAGGAAAATTAGTTTCTTACGAAATGGGGAAATCTTTACAAGAAGGTTACGGAGAAGTTCAAGAAATGATTGACATTTGTGATTTCGCAGTAGGTTTATCTCGTCAATTAAACGGGCAAACCATTCCTTCTGAGCGTCCAGGTCACGTAATGAGAGAGCAATGGCATTCGATTGGAGTGGTTGGAATTATTTCTGCATTCAACTTCCCAGTAGCGGTTTGGTCTTGGAATACAGCTTTAGCATGGATTTGTGGAGACGTTTGTGTATGGAAAGGTTCTGAAAAAGCGCCAATTTGTACGATCGCTTGTCAAAACATCATCGCTGAAGTATTAAAAGCAAATAACTTACCAGAAGGAATTTCTTGTATTGTTAATGGAGATTACAAAGTTGGTGAAATGATTACTAACGACACGAGAATTCCATTAGTATCTGCAACAGGTTCTACAAGAATGGGAAGAATCGTTGGTGCTAAAGTAGCTGAGCGTTTTGGAAAATCTTTATTAGAATTAGGTGGAAACAACGCAATTATCATTACTCCTACTGCTGATTTAAAAGTGGTTGTTCCTGGAGCAGTTTTCGGAGCGGTTGGAACAGCTGGACAAAGATGTACTTCTACTAGAAGATTAATTATTCACGAAAGTGTTTATGATAAAGTAAGAGATGCAATTGTTGGAGCTTACGGACAATTAACTATCGGAAATCCATTAGATCAAAAAAATCATATCGGTCCACTTATCGATACTGATGCTGTAAACACTTATTTAGCGGCAATTGAGAAAGCTAAAGCAGAAGGTGGAAAAGTATTAGTAGATGGTGGTGTTTTAACTGGCGAAGGTTACGAATCTGGATGTTATGTTAAACCAGCTATTATTGAAGCAGAAAATCATTATGAAATTGTGCAACATGAAACTTTTGCTCCAATTTTATACTTAATGAAATATAGTGGTGAAGTTGAAAACGCTATCGATTTACAAAATGGTGTAGCACAAGGATTATCTTCTGCGATTATGACAAACAGTATGAAAGAAGCAGAGAAATTCTTATCATTTGCAGGTTCTGACTGTGGAATCGCTAACGTAAACATCGGAACTTCCGGTGCGGAAATTGGTGGTGATTTCGGTGGTTAAAAAGAAAATGGTGGCGGACGTGATTCTGTTTCTGATGCTTGTAAATTATACATGATAATAC
>CAMLRV010000079.1 GCA_946482495.1 uncultured Flavobacteriia bacterium | reverse complement strand
TAAATTTCAGCTAAAACGGCATCACCTTGCAAACTATTTTCTTTATAGCTAGACAATACAATTTGAGTTCCAATTTCTGATAACGCTACAATGGAATACCAATAAGAAGCTGACGACCAATCACTTTCAACAGTTACTTTTTTTGATGGTATATAGACACTACTCGATGTGACAGCAATTATATTATTACTAAATGAAGTTTCAACACCAATTTCATTTAACAAAGCTAAAGTCATTTTGATGTATGGAACTGATGTAATTTCTCCATCTAAGGTCAATTCCAAACCATTTTCTAACTTCGGAGCAATTAATAATAATGCAGAAATATATTGACTACTTACATTTGCTGGCAACGAAATTTTATTTTTAGTTAGTTTTTTACCTTTGATTTTAATTGGAGGAAAACCTTCTTTTTCTAAATACGAAATCTGTGCGCCTAATTGATTTAATGCTTCCACTAAAATTTGAATGGGTCTTTCTTTCATTCGAGAAGAACCCGTCAAAACCACTTCATTTCCTTCTTGAATAGCGAAAAATGCCGTAAGAAATCGCATAGCAGTACCGGCATGATGAATGTCGAAAAGCAAGGAGCTGGAAGTTGGTAATTGGAACTTTTTTAAAATCTCTGACATCACTTCCGAATCATCTGAATTAGATGAGTTTTCTAAAACTAAATGCGGATACAAAGCTTGTAACAATAATAATCTATTGGTTTCCGATTTAGAACCCGTAATTTTAATTTGGGATTGAAGATTTGAGATTTGAGATTTTTGTATGTGTAAATTCATCAGTGAGAAACAAATTTTAAACCTATTATGGAAGCAATTAAGGTGAACATAAAAAATATTCTCCAAAAAGTTGCAGGTTCATTAAACACTAAGATTCCAATAATTGCACTACCAATTGCTCCAATACCTGTCCAAACCGCATAAGCAGTTCCGATGGGTAATTCTTTAGTGGCTCTAACCAGCAAAACCATACTAATAGTTAAGCAAATTAAAAATCCACCATACCAAAACAAAGAAGTATTTCCCGAAGTTTCTTTAGCTTTCCCTAAACAAGTAGCAAAGCCTACTTCGAATAAACCTGCAATTATTAATAAAATCCAGTTCAAGGTTATTTCAATTTTTCGTTATTTTTATGGCGATCTTTATCTCTTTCCGATTTTAAATTTAGTTTTTTATCAAAAGCTTCTTGCAAATTTATTCCTGTTTGATTGGCCAAACATAAAACTACAAAAACCACATCAGCCAATTCTTCACCTAAATCTTTATTTTTATCTGATTCTTTTTCAGATTGTTCTCCATAACGACGTGCGATGATTCGAGCTACTTCACCTACTTCTTCTGTAAGTTGCGCCATATTTGTTAATTCGTTAAAATAACGAACACCATGATTTTTAATCCAATTATCAACGTCTAATTGTGCATTTTGAATGTCCATTTTTTATTTCTTTTTAGTTAATTTCGGTAAGATAAATGAATTAAAGATGGCCATAAAAAATCCATAAAATAAACCTGCAGTTATAGATTTTTGCCAATTATGATATTCCATGAAATTCATTAAAATTGCAAAAATAGCAGCATAGATTAGTATGTTGATTACGAATTTTTTTAAATTAAAATTTGCCATACTATTGTTTTTTTAATACAATTTTTTCGTTCATTTTTAAATATACTTGATTAAAAAATTCTTTTAAAGAATCATAATAATCAGATGAAACTAAAGACGAATTGATATAAAAATTAGACACAATTTGTACTTTATTTCCAGAATTTCCAGTAATGAAAGAAAAGGTTGCTAAATTATCAGCTGTTGCAATATTCATTTTAGCTGGCATTGATTCTACCACATATCCTGCTGGCAAATTATATGTAATGGTGTAGCTATCATGAGTTGGGAATCTAAAATCGATTGGATAATCTCTCTTATCTTGTTTGAAAGGGTTTTCATCCATTCCAAAAAATAGTAATGGTTTAAAGAATAACTTATCATTAATTACCTCAACTGCATTTGAATTAATAAAATTGTAATCTTCTTTTAAACTTTCATCTGCATTCGTTTTATTTTCAATTTTGTAGTCGGTAATTTCAAAACCTGACATACTTTTTTCAATATTCTCTAAATAAGATTCCTCTGTAATATTGCTGTTTTTATTTCTAAAATTATACGCTCTATTTTCGGTTAAAGTTTCTTTAATATTTCCTTTAATTGCTTGATCTTCAATAGAAGCTAAAATCATTACTGAATTTTTAGAATGCGCTTTAGGCGATAAATCTATTTCTTCAGAAGTACTATTTTCTCTTACTAATCTTCCAATGTAGTTTAATGCTCTAGTTGGTAATACATCTGGCTTTAAAAATTTATCCGTTGCATCTAAGAAAATTGTTTTGTCGCCAATTTCAACTCCACAAATTACATAATTAAATGCCGTTGTTGATGGGAACAAATTGATTGGTTGGCTACGTGTTGCTAACAAAATAGGGTTTGCAGTAATACCTGCTTTACGAAGCATGGAAATTAAAGTAAAATTAATTTCTGCCACGTTACCAATTCTGTCTTTATAAGCTTTGTTTACACCAACGTCAGTATAAATTCCAGACATTTCATTCCATTTGTAATGGTTTTTAACAAAGTCGTAAATCACTTTAATTTTATCATGAAATGTTAAATTTTTTCCACTTACAAGATTAACATAATCACTTTCATAATAATTATCTTTCTTTAATTCACTTCCAAAATTTCCATTTTCGTTAATGTGTTTCGCCACATCTTCCCAAGTTTCTGAAAATACTTTTGCTAATTCATTTGGATATTGTGTTGAAGCCAATTGATATTGAATACTAGAAAGATAATTTTCAATATTATTGGTATAATCTTCTTCAATAAATGCTGGAATATTTTGTGCATAAATAGTTGTGATATTTTCATTCAACCCTATTCTATCAACGCTTCTTGTTGCACCAGACCCAGCTCTTTTAGAATAAGCCGTATTGTCTAAAATATCTAAAGTTCTGTATTTTGCCTCTTTTTTTGTGTTCAATTTAATAAACCCTCTACTATAATAATTATAACTATAATATTCAGGAATTATAGTTTGGTATTCAGAATAATCAACCGGAATAGTGTGTTGAAATTTCCAATCTTGTAAATTAGAAAAATAAGGTGATCTAATAGTGTATTTATATTCAATAATAGAACCTTCTTTTACATTCGGCATAGTAATTTTTTTAGAGGCCCAAAATTTATTTACATTCTCTTTAAATTCACCATCCCCGTTTAATTTAGTTTTTTCAATTTTTCCGTTAACTAAATTATATGTTATAGCTTTATTAATAATTACACTTTCATCTGTGTCTCCACCAATGTAATATGCAATTTCTTTATTAGCCCAATCTAAACCGTCTTTTTTATAGATTTTGATTTTTACTTCAATTTCTGTTACTAATCTGAAATGACTGTTTTCCACAAATTCAAAAAAGGTTTTCCCTTTATTAAATAAAATGGCAGCCGCAGCTGAAGTATCTGTTGGGTGTTGTTTTTGACTTAATTCTTGTGTAGTAACTTCTCCTAATTCATACTTTTGTGCAAATGTTAGAATTGGAAAAATTAAGGCTAAAATTATTTTTTTCATATGTTGGTTGATTTTTATTTGACGTCAATTAATATTTTTAAGTTATCCGATTTACTAATTTGTTCTTTAAATTTTCTATAAGTTTCGTAATCTTCTTTTGGATAAACACCATCATAAACTACTAATTTCCTTTTATAAATTAATTTCCCATTTTCATTAATCACACTTGCAGTATACTCGCCAAATTTTTCTTTCAAAACCATTTTTTCTGGTAATTGCGTAATTGAAAAATTTTGTGGTAATATAATTTCTATTTCATCTGTATCGATGTAACCATATTCAATTTCAAAAGAAAATTTCTTATTTCTATATTTTAGCGGAATATTTGAAAATCTATTCAACACATTTAATGGCAAAATAACCGAATTTCCAGCTCGTTCATAATAATTATCAGCTTTAAAACTAAAGGTTTCCGCAAAAGAAAAAGACTCTTTATTGTTATTCAATTTTAAATTAGAAAGCATTAAATTATTTAAATGCCCAAAGTGATTTTTATAATAATCTGTTTGTTCTTTTAAACTTTTTGATTCTAAATTAGATACGTTATTGTATTGAATATCTTTAGAAACAATTTCTGCATTTCCTGAAATGGTACCATTTTCTAAAACGGATACTTTTGATTTCGTTATTTGTGTATTATTTTCTGTTTTATAAAAAGTGGTATTTACAACTTCACCTCCATCTGGCTTTATTAATAAAGCATTCCTATTTGATGTAAAATCACTTAAATAGGAAAACGGATTCGTTTGACTTGTACATTCTAAGAAAATATAATTACCATTATTTGGCACAGTTAAAATTACATGATTTCCTTGCATGGAAACAATATCTTCATCCATTTTTTTTCTATCTCCACCATAAATAACGGTATAATATGACTCGATATCGTAAGCTTTAAGAATAGCACGAGCATAATTACTCAACGCTTTACAATCGCCGTAACCATATTTTTCCACATCAGAAACTTCCATTGGTTTCCATCCACCAACACCTACTTGTATACTAACATATCTGGTGTTATCTTGAACATATTTATAAATCTTTTTGATTTTATCCAATTTAGAATCGTTTGTGGTAATGATATTATCTAATTTCAACTTGGTTTTGTCTGAAATAGTACTATTATCTTTTATAAAATAATCATAATACATTTTACCAAATTCGTTCCATGAACCCATATTTAACTCATATCCTTCTAAAGAAGCTTTTGTTAAATACATTTTTACTATTGGAAACTCTTTAGAGTAATCAGAATTATTCTCCGGCTTAATTGCCATTATATTTTTAGCCGTAAATGTAGTCTTCGAAGCGGATTCTATCTTTTCTACAGCATATTCTTCTAATTTTTGAAGCTTCAAATTAACATTACAAGCTGGATTTTTGATAATTTCTAAAGTTGACTCTAGAACTGTTTCGTTCAAATTAGATATTGGAGACCAACTATTTAAAAAAGCTGTATTTACTGATTCTGTTTCAAATTCATATTCTAAAACAAATGGATAAACAGTTGGTGTATAATCTAAATACAACACTCTATCGTCTGAAAACATAGTTGCGTTATCCAACAAACTCCTATCTTTAAAATCGGCTTTACTAAATTGCTTAACTTTCCCTCCAAATGTATTGTAAATGTTCACATTCAGTTTTTTAATTTTTCTTGATTTATCGTAGTTTTCAGATAAATCAATATGATTAAAACCAATTTCGTTATACACTAAAACAACATATTTGCTATAAACATTTACTTTATTAAAGCTTTTATATTCAACAGTTTGATAATCCGAAATTTTAACTGTATTGGCATTTTCTTTTTGTTCTGGAGTTATCACTGGAATTTTAATATTTTGACTATTGACAAAATTGATTCCTAAAAAAATAATTAAAAAAGCGATTCTCATACTATTCTTTATTTTTACTATCTATAATTATGGTAACAGGTCCGTCGTTAATTAAACCTACTTTCATGTCGGCGCCAAATTGACCAGTTTGTACTTTTTTACCTAACTCAATTTCCAATTGCTTTACGAAAGTTTCATACATTGGAATAGCAAAATCTGGTTTGGCAGCTTTAATATAACTTGGTCTGTTTCCCTTTTTAGTTGAAGCGTGTAAAGTGAATTGACTTACTACGATAATATCGCCATTTACATCTTTTACAGAAAGGTTCATCACCTCATTTTCATCACCGAAAATGCGAAGATTTACAATTTTTGAAACCAACCAATTGACATCTTCAAGTGTATCAATTTCTTCAATTCCTACTAAAATTAAAAGACCTTGATTAATTTGTGCAACTATTTTTTGTTCAATTGTAACTGAAGCTTCAGAAACACGTTGAATAACTATTCTCATTAAGTAAACAATTAATTTATTAGATTCTGATCTCGTTAAAAAACGAGACAGAATGACAAAATTTGGCTAATTTTTTCTAGTTTCATCACTTGCTTTTCGGTCTTCGTCATAGATGTCATTTCTATAATGTTCTTCGTCACCTTCTAAAATTTTAAGATAACTATTATAACGTGACCAAGTGATTTCATCTCTTTCCAATGCTTCTTTGATAGCGCATTTTGGTTCGTCTTTATGCAAACAATTATTGAATTTACAATTGTGTTTGATTGCAAAAAACTCAGGAAAATAATCTGAAATTTCTTGTTTTTCCATATCAACCACACCAAAACCTCTAATTCCTGGTGTGTCAATAATACGAATATCATTAGATAAATCGAACATTTCCGCAAATGTAGTAGTATGTTGCCCTTGAGCGTGAGTATTCGAAATTTCTTTTGTTTTTAAATTTAATGTTGGCTCGATGGCGTTCACTAATGTCGATTTTCCAACACCAGAATGACCAGAAAACATAGAGACTTTTCCTTTCATTAATTCCATCAATTCAGAAATTCCTTTGTTGTCTGTTGCAGAAACTCGCAAACATTGGTAACCAATTTCAGAATAAATATGTTGCAAATACAACTGTTCATCTAAAGTGGCCTCATCAAAAGTATCAATTTTATTAAATATAATAACCGCTTCGATACCGTATGCTTTGGCAGTAACTAAAAATCTATCGATAAAACTTGTTGTAGTTACCGGATTATTAATGGTTACAATTAAGAAACAAATATCAATATTTGAAGCAATAATATGCGTTTGTTTCGATAAGTTTACCGATTTACGAACGATATAATTTTTGCGATCGTGAATTTCTGTAATGATTCCGTTTACTTCATCAACCGTTTCGTCCAAATCAAAATCCACGATATCACCTACCGCAATTGGATTGGTACTTTTTATACCTTTCATTCGGAATTTACCTTTGATACGACAATTGTAAAATTTGTTTTCAGTTGATTTTACGTAATACCAGCTTCCGGTAGATTTATAAACGGTTCCTGTCATTTTTTAATTTAGAAGTTAGGAGTTAAAATTTGTTTTAACTCAAAATTCAGTTCAAAAATACAATTTTATTTTTTATTAATAATTTTCTCTTGATGCGCAATACTTTCTTGATGAATAGCTTTATAGATTTTCAGTACAAATTCTTCTGTTAAACCTTTTTCTTCACCGTCTAAAATCATTCTTCCTAAAATTTCATTCCAACGTTTGTTTTGTAAAATTGCCACATTTTTTTCTTTTTTCAGTTGACCAATTTTTTCAGCCAGCTTCATACGTTTTCCTAAAATTTCTAACAGTTTCGTGTCTAATTCATCGATATAAGCACGTTGTAATGCCATCGCTTTGTTCCATTCGGCATTTTCATCAGTTTCTTTTCGCATTTTTAAATCAACAAATATTTGCTTCAAAGTATCTGGCGTAACTTGTTGCGCCGCATCGCTCCAAGCATTATCTGGATCAATATGCGTTTCAATCATTAAACCGTCATAATTTAAATCCAGTGCTTGTTGTGACACTTCCTGAATCATATCACGTTTTCCAGTAATATGAGAAGGATCACAGATTAAAGCTAAATTTGGAAATTTATTTTGCAAATCGATGGCAATTTGCCATTCGGGATTATTACGAAATTTTGTTTTTTCATAAGTTGAAAATCCTCTATGAATTACGCCTAATTTCTTTATACCAGCGTTATACAAACGTTCAACACCACCAATCCACAGAGATAAATCTGGGTTTACAGGGTTTTTTATCAAAACAATTTTATCTGTATTTTGCAAAGCATCTGCAATTTCTTGAACTGCAAATGGATTTACAGTAGTACGTGCGCCAATCCACAACACATCAATATCATGTTCTAAAGCCAGTTTCACATGTTGCGCATTTGCTACCTCAGTAGCCATAAGCAAACCTGTTTCTGCTTTAGCTTTTTGCATCCATTTTAATCCAACTTCACCGATTCCTTCAAATCCACCCGGACGCGTTCTTGGTTTCCAAATTCCGGCACGAAAAACAGACACATCAGAATTTTTTAATTCGTGTGCAATTTTTAGTACTTGTTCTTCTGTTTCTGCACTACATGGCCCAGCAATAACTAATGGATGATTCAAATTAAAATCTACCAACCATTGCTTATGTTCTTTTGTAATTTCCATAATTTACATTCTTTTACAAAGGTATTCCTTTTATAATTTATTTAATAATTCTTTAATTTTTTCTTCCGAAACACAAAGCGAAAAACGAATATAATTTTCACCATTTGTTCCAAAAATTGTTCCAGGCACCACAAATAAGTTTTTTTCTAACAAAAGCTTATTTACAAAACTTTCAGATGATATTTCTTCTTTAGGAATTTTCGCCCAAACGAACAATCCAACGCCTTTATCATCATAAGTACAACCTAATTGATCTGCCAATTGAAAAACCAAATCACGTCTTCTTTTATACATAACATTTAAATCTTCAAACCATTCTCTTCCAGATTTTAGAGCTTCAATGGCACCTTTTTGAATACCGTAAAACATGCCGCTATCCATATTACTTTTTACTTTCAAAACTGCAGCAATTAAAGAAGCATCACCACTCACCATTCCTACTCGCCAACCAGCCATATTGAAAGTTTTACTTAACGAATTTAATTCTAAAACCAGCTCTTTAGCGCCTTCAATTTGTAATAAAGACAACGGTTCGTCATTCAGAACAAAACTGTATGGGTTATCATTTACTAATAAAATTTGATGTTTTTTAGCAAAAGCAATCAATCGTTTTAACAAATTAACATTACCTCTTGCACCTGTTGGCATATGCGGATAACTTACCCACATTAGTTTCACTTTCGATAAATCTTGTTTTTCCAATATTTCAAAATCGGGTTCCCAATTATTCGATTCTTTTAAATCATAAAAAATAGCATTTGCGCCAACCAATTCTGTTACAGCTTGGTATGTTGGATAACCTGGATTTGGAATTAGTACTTCATCACCTTCATTTAAAAAAGCCATAGAAATATGCATAATTCCTTCTTTCGAACCCATTAATGGTAAAATTTCTGTTTCTGGATTTAGAACAACCTCAAATTGAGTTTTATAAAAATTTGCCATTTCCATTCGCAATTCTGGTAAGCCTTGATAATTTTGATATTCATGCGCTTTAATATCAAACAATGCTTTTTGAATGGCTAACATTACCTTATCTGAAGGCGCACAATCCGGACTACCCACTCCCATATTCAAGATAGGCTTCCCTTCATTAACCAACTTATTCACTTCTTTTAATTTTCTTGAAAAATAGTATTCCTGAACACTATTTAATCTA
>CAMLRV010000078.1 GCA_946482495.1 uncultured Flavobacteriia bacterium | reverse complement strand
GCTTTCGGGTTCAGCGGCTTTGTAAGCAATATTTTCAAAGTATTGGGTAGAAACCGAGTTTTCAGAAAAAGCATTACCCAAACTTTTGTTTAAGGCTTGTGGTGTTTTGTTATGTAAGGTATTATAAGCGGTTTGCTTTTCGCGTCGGTACGTGGTTTCATCAATGGTGTGTTGCATACTCGCCGTAATTTTATCGGCATACATAATCGCTTTTCCATTTACATTTCGCGCTGCTCTACCAACGGTTTGTGTCAATGAACGTTTGCTACGTAAAAAGCCTTCTTTGTCGGCATCCAAAATGGCAACCAACGAAACTTCAGGTAAATCCAACCCTTCACGTAATAGGTTAACGCCAATTAAAACATCGAAAATTCCTTTACGTAAATCTTGCATGATTTCCACACGTTCCAACGTATCTACATCCGAATGGATATAACGACAACGAATGGAAACTTTTGCCAAATATTTAGTTAATTCTTCCGCCATACGTTTGGTTAACGTGGTCACTAAAACACGCTCGTCGGCTTCACAACGTATTTGAATTTCTTCGATTAAATCGTCAATTTGATTCGCACTCGGACGAACTTCTATAATTGGGTCTAATAAGCCTGTTGGGCGAATAATTTGCTCCACATAAATTCCTTCTGATTTTTGCATTTCATAATCGGCTGGTGTTGCCGAAACATACACCACCTGATTTTGTAACGCTTCAAATTCTTCAAATTTTAATGGGCGATTGTCCATCGCTGCAGGTAATCGGAAACCGTATTCTACCAGATTCTCTTTTCTGCTTCTGTCACCACCATACATGGCATGGACTTGTGAAATGGTAACGTGACTTTCATCCACCACCATTAAATAATCGTCTGGGAAATAATCTAACAAACAGAAAGGACGTGTTCCAGGTTCACGACCATCCAAGTAACGCGAATAATTTTCAATTCCAGAACAATAGCCTAATTCGCGAATCATTTCTAAGTCGAAATTAGTTCTTTCTTCCAAGCGTTTAGCTTCTAAATGTTTGCCGATTTCTTTGAAATAATCCACTTGTTTCACCATGTCTTGTTGGATTTCCCAAATGGCTTTTTGTAACACATCTGGCGATGTCACAAACATATTGGCTGGATAAATGCTTAGCTTTTCATATTTTTCAATCACTTGAGATGTTTTCGCATCAAAAGCTTCAATTTCTTCAATTTCATCTCCAAAAAAGTGAATTCGGAAAGGTTCATCGCCATAGCTTGGAAAAATTTCTACCGTATCACCTTTAATTCGGAATGTTCCAGGAGTGAATTCCATTTCCGTTCTCGCATATAAACTTTGCACTAATTGATGTAATAATTTGGTACGAGAAATCGCTTGACCGTTTTCTAAACTGATGACATTTTTCTGAAACTCCACCGGATTTCCAATACCATACAAACACGAAACCGAAGAAATGACAATAATATCTCGACGACCGGAAAGTAGGGCAGAAGTGGTGCTTAAACGCAGTTTTTCTAATTCTTCATTGATCGATAGATCTTTTTCTATATATGTTCCAGTTACCGGAATAAAGGCTTCTGGTTGGTAATAGTCGTAATACGAAACGAAATATTGTACAGAATTATTCGGAAAAAATTGCTTGAATTCCGAATACAACTGCGCCGCCAACGTTTTGTTATGTGCTAAAACTAAAGTGGGTTTTTGCACTTCTTGAACCACGTTCGCCACCGTAAATGTTTTTCCAGAACCCGTTACTCCTAATAACGTTTGGTATTTTTCGCCCGCAATAATTCCTTTAGCTAATTTTTCAATAGCTTGCGGTTGATCTCCTGTGGGTTGATAATCTGATACGACTTGGAATTTCATGCGGAATTACGATTTACGACTTGTGATTTACGATTTACGATTTACGATTTACAATTTTGGATTTGGGATGTTTGATTTTTTATTTTAGATTTTTTTATTTCTGTAAAATTGTGAAAACTTATGATTTATTATTTTGGATTTTCGAATTATGCGAAGTTAATAAAAGATTGATGAATTTAATTCATAAAATTTTATAAACGTACAGTTTGATATGCTGAAATCGAAGATTCAACGAAGTTAAAGCATCTCTTTAATTATTGTGTGAGACCCTTTCAGGGTGACAAACTGTGTGGTGACAAACGTAGTGGTGAAAAGCTAATTAGTTAAAACGCGTGTACATATCCCAACGTAAACTCACTATAATCCGCTTGTCCTAATCTAGAAACGATATGTCCGCCAACATAGAAATTGTTTTTAGGTGCTTTATACGTGTTAAATAAGTAATATTTCAAACCTAATTTTCCAGATATGAAACGTTTAAGAGTGTATGTCATTCCTTCAGCTTTACCATTTTCGTAAAGTCCAGTTTGTTTGTTAATTAATGTAGCATCTAAACGGAATTCAGCTGGGAAGAAAGGTCGGTAAAGTGTTAATCCTAGTTCGGTTTCTATAGAAAAATGTTGCATTAAGAATTCGTAATTTAAGCCAATTCCTAAACTACTTGAATTTAAGAATGGATTTTTTTGCAATTCAGGATATTCTTCGGAAACTAAATTATTACCTTCTTTAATGTATTGATAATTATTTTGGTAATTTCTCATGTACAATCCTAAACCAACTTTGTGCGTTTTATTAAAGATTTTTCCATACATGAAATCTACAGAATACACATTTCTTCTAAAATTATAAAAACGATACAAAGCGTGTTCTCCAAATCCAGTTTGAATCGAAAAGAAAGATTGTTTGCTTTTTTGAATTGAATTTAAGGAAACCGTTTTGTCAATTGGGTTATGGTTTTTATCGGCACCACTATAGGTTAGATTTAAACCTAAAGCTAAAGTGTTAATTCCATTATTTGGCCATTGAATGTGTCCGTTAGAATAATGTAAATAGTTAATATTTACTCTTGTTTGAAAATTACTTTTTTGGATAATATCATAGTATAATCCAAATCGGAAAGCATAAGTAAAATCAGTTGAAACGGCTTTGTTTTCCCAGTTTTCATTAAAATCATATTTTTTGGTATGATAAGCAACTCCAAGCGCCGTCAATAATTTTAGCTTTTCGTTTTTTAAGATAATTGGCGTTTCGATATAAGGTAAAAGCGAAACTGAATATCCAATTTTTTCTGTATTACCGTGATTAGCCACTTGGAGAATAACACCTGTATAAGGATTTCGTAATTGCTTGACCCAATTTAATGAATCATTATGCTGAATTCCGAAACCAATTCCAACAGTTTGACTGGCTTTTAGTTTTATGAAAGTATTATCTGCTGATGAAGTTTCACCAATGGAATATTCGGCGAAAAAATGTTTTTTTTGAGAAAACGAAAGTAAACTTCCCAATAAAAAGAAGAAGATAATTTTATTCATTTAGTTTAATTTTTCTGCAAGATATTTACCTGTTAACGAATTTTTATTTTTTGCGATTTCTTCCGGAGTGCCAAATGCGACTAATTGCCCACCATTTTCACCACCTTCCGGACCAATATCAATAATATAGTCGGCGCATTTTATCAATTCTAAATTATGTTCAATTACGATGATAGAATGGCCTTTATCAATTAATGCTTCAAACGATTTCAATAATTTTTTGATATCGTGAAAATGCAATCCAGTTGTTGGTTCGTCAAATACGAATAACATTTTTTCTTTGGTAGCACCTTTCACTAAAAACGAAGCCAATTTAATACGTTGCGCTTCACCACCAGAAAGTGTAGAGGAAGATTGTCCTAATTGCACATATCCTAAACCAACATCTTTTAATGGTTGTAATTTCTGTGTGATTTTTGGTTGATTATGCGTTTCGAAGAAAGTCACTGCTTCATCGATGGTCATTTTTAATAAATCGTCGATGTTTTTACCTTCGAATGTCACTTCTAAAACTTCTTTTTTAAAGCGTTTTCCGTTACATGTTTCGCATTCTAAATGTACATCGGCCATGAATTGCATTTCAATTGTAACTTCTCCGTCACCTTTACAGGTTTCGCATCGACCGCCATCTACGTTAAAGGAGAAATGTTTCGCTTGGTAATTTCTTAATTTTGAAGTGGTTTGCTTTGCATATAATTCTCTAATATCATCGTATGCTTTGATGTATGTAACTGGATTCGAACGAGAACTTCTTCCAATTGGATTTTGATCCACGTATTCGATGTTTTTGATGTGAGAATAACTTCCTTCAATATCAGAAAACTGTCCTGCTTTTTCACCTAAACCGGTTAGTTTTTTTTGCATCGCTGGGAACAAAATTTTCTTTACCAATGTACTTTTTCCACTTCCAGAAACTCCAGTGATTACGGTTAAGCAATCTAATGGAAAAGTGACGTCAATGTTTTTTAAATTGTTTTCGCGAGCACCTTTAATATCAATATGATTTTTGAATTTTCTACGCGTTTTTGGAACAGCAATTTTTTCTTTTCCGTTTAGGTATTTCGCTGTTAAAGAATCCGATTGTAAAACTTCATCATAGGTTCCTTGTGCGACTAAATTTCCACCCAAAGTTCCTGCTTCTGGGCCAATATCGATAATCATATCGGCAGCTTTCATGATATCTTCATCGTGTTCTACGATGATAACCGTGTTACCTAATTTTTTTAAATTAACTAAAACATCAATTAGTTTTTCCGTATCTTTTGGATGTAAACCAATACTTGGCTCATCTAAAATATACATAGAACCAACCAAAGAACTTCCTAAAGATGTTGCTAAATTAATACGTTGCGATTCACCACCAGAAAGTGTTGATGATTGACGATTTAAGGTTAAGTAATTCAACCCAACATTATCTAAAAATGCTAATCTATTATTGATTTCGATTAACAAACGTTTTGCGACTTTAAAATCGTATTCCGATAATTCAATTGATTTAAAAAACGGAATTAATTTGATGATTGGTAAATCCACCAAGTCAGAAATGGTTTTTCCTCCGACTTTAATATTGTTTGTTTCCGGACGTAAACGTTTTCCAAAACAGGTGTTACATTTAGTTTTTCCTCTGTAACGAGATAACATCACACGATTTTGAATTTTATAATTATTTGCTTCTAAATCGGCGAAAAAGTCGTTTAAACCTGTAAAATATTTGTTCCCTGTCCAGATTAAGTTTTTGTGTGCTTCCGATAATTCGAAATAAGGTTTATGAATTGGGAAATCGAAATGATGTGAATTATTCACCAATTGATCACGATACCAACCCATACTTTCGCCACGCCAAGGGAAAATAGCGTTTTCGTAAACTGAAAGTGCTGTGTTTGGAATGACTAATTCGTCATCAATACCGATTACGCTTCCATAACCTTCACACGTTGGACATGCGCCATACGGATTGTTGAAACTGAATAAATGAATGTTAGGTTCTAAGAAATCTAAACCGTCTAATTGAAAATTCGAATTAAAAATAGAACGATGTGAATTATCTGGTTCTTGTAAATACAATTCGCCTTTACCTTCATAAAAAGCAATTTGAATGGCATCTGCAATTCGGTTTAAGAATTCTTCATCTTCTTTGACTACAATTCTATCAATGACTAATAAAATTTCTTTGTCAGCCAATGTGTTTTCGTCAATCATTTCCAATGTTGAAACGAAATCATCTAAACGAACTGTTTGATTATCAACTAAAACACGAGCAAAACCTTGTTGTAATAACACTTTTAGTTTGTCGTGTAATTTTCGACCTTGTTCTAAATGAATCGGTGCAAGCAACAGCCATTTGGAATCAATTTCTAAAGTTTGGATGTGTTTCACCACATCAGTAACCGTATGTTTTTTTACTTCTTCACCAGAAATAGGAGAATAGGTTCTACCGATTCTGGCAAATAATAATTTTAAGTAATCGTAAATTTCTGTTGAGGTTCCAACGGTTGAACGTGCATTTGTAGTATTAACTTTTTGTTCAATGGCGATGGCAGGAGCAATTCCTTTAATGTATTCTACTTTAGGTTTATCTAATTTTCCTAAGAATTGACGTGCATAAGAAGATAAACTTTCCACATAACGACGTTGTCCTTCCGCATATAATGTATCAAAAGCCAAACTCGATTTTCCCGAACCCGAAAGCCCAGTAATTACCACCATTTCATTACGTGGAATGGCTACATCTATATTTTTTAAATTGTGCAACTGCGCACCTTTAATTAATATAAACTTCTTTGGTTCAAGCGTTGTGATGTCTTTTGGTATCATACAAAAAAGTGAATTTTTGCAAAGATACAAATAATAAATTCCAAAAGTATAAAAAGCTGAAAGGCAATTATTAAAAAGAAAATTCTTGCATACAATTTTAAATTTATTGTGTAAAAAGTGTTAAAATTTTAATTATTATTTGGTTTTATGAAATATTTAACACTATATTTGTTCATACTAATCTCAAAACCCAATTGCGTATAACATAAAAATACTTTTTTTTAGAAACGATAGTCCCAACATCTAAAAGGTATAGTTATGGCAAGTAAGGTACAATATCCAGACGCAGTTTTATTACACAACTACATTAGTGGAGATGAATCTTCATTACAAGTTTTAATTGACAGACATCAATCTAAGATTTATGGATTTATTTATTCCAAAATTCAAGATCGTACGGTTTGTGATGATATTTTTCAAGATACTTTTATTAAAGTTATTAAGACTTTAAGAACGAAAGGGTATAATGAAGAAGGTAAATTTTTACCTTGGGTAATGCGTATTGCTTCTAATTTAGTGATAGATTATTTTCGTCATAATAAAAAGATGCCTTTTCAAAGAGAAACAGAAGAATTTAGCATTTTTAATTATATGACTGATTCAAGTTTGTCTATTGAAAATCAATTGATAGAAAATCAAGTGGAGTTGGATGTGAGAAAAATCATTGAGCAATTGCCAGATGATCAGAAAGAAGTCATTAAAATGCGTTTTTACGAAGATTTAAGTTTCAAAGAAATTTCAGAAATAACTGGTGTGAGTATTAATACTGCTTTAGGGAGAATGCGTTATGCTGTCATCAATTTGAGAAAAATTATTGAAAAAAATAGTATTATTTTAACAAATTAAAATACTAACACAATAATAATAAAGTTTTTACGTTATAGCTTAATAAACAATTAAGTACATACATGGCAAAACTTTACTCTAAAAAAAGACAATCAATTAAAGAAATGAAACCCAGTAAAGAAACAGTTAGTTTTATTTTGAGTTATTCCCAGGCAATGAAAATAGTAAAAGTGGGCAAGCTTACTTTTGAAAACATTGTAAATTGATCAAAAGTGCTTCGAAATTATTTCGGAGCATTTTTTTTATCATATTCTTTCAAAACCGATTTTCTTCCAATAGTTTTAGTAATAATGTCTTTTTCCAAATCCCAACCACGTGCTGGAGAATATTCTCTTCCGTACCAAATGATTTGTAAGTGTAAATCGTTCCAAGTGTTTTCAGGGAAAATGGCTTTCGCATCTTTTTCAGTTTGAACTACATTTTTTCCAGAAGTTAAATTCCATCTATACATTAATCTGTGAATATGTGTGTCGACTGGAAATGCTGGAACTCCAAAAGCCTGACTCATAACCACACTCGCTGTTTTATGTCCAACTGCAGGTAAACTTTCCAACGCTTCAAAATCTTGTGGAACTTCACCATTATACTTTTCTATTAGAATATGCGATAAACCATAAATACCTTTCGATTTCATTGGCGACAAACCACAAGGGCGAATAATGTCTTGAATTTCTTCTATAGGCATTTTTATCATATCATATGGATTATCTGCTTTCGCAAAAAGTAATGGTGTAATTTGGTTTACACGAACATCTGTGCATTGTGCAGAAAGTAAAACGGCAACTAATAAAGTATAAGGATCTTTATGATCTAACGGAATAGGAATTTCTGGATATAATTCGTTTAACGTATTTATTACAAATGTTGCGCGTTCTTTCTTTGTCATTTTAGTATATTTGAAAACAAAAGTAACTTGAAACTTGAAACAAAAAAAACTTTAATTCACAAAAATGACACATTTAAAAATAGGAGATAAGGCTCCAAATTTTTCTGGAATTGATCAAAACGGAAAAGCACATACTTTAGCAGATTACAAAGGAAAGAAATTAGTTGTTTTCTTTTATCCAAAAGCAAACACACCAAGTTGTACAGTTGAGGCTTGTGATTTGCGTGACAATTACGAACGTTTTAAAGCGAATAATTATGAATTATTAGGTGTAAGTGCTGATAGTATGAAATTGCAAAAAAAGTTTGAAGTTAAATTTAATTTTCCTTTTGCTTTATTGGCTGATGAAGATAAATCGGTAATTGAGGCTTATGGTGTTTGGGGACCAAAAAAGTTTATGGGAAGAGAATTTGACGGAATTCACAGAACGACTTTTGTAATTGATGAAAAAGGAATTATTACAGATGTGATTACGAAAGTGAAAACTAAAGAACACAGTAATCAGATTTTATAGAAAACAGATATTAAAAAAGCCATTCATTTAGAACGGCTTTTTTAATATTTATTAGATTCAATTACAAATCAAATCCCATATTTACACCTAATTTGTCGGCAATAATACGAGCAATTTTTGCTCTTAATTCTGGAATTTTGATACTACTTGTTACTTCACTTGTAAAAGCATACATTAATAAAGCTTTAGCTTCTTTTTTACCAATTCCACGTTGTTGCATGTAGAACATTGCGTTTTCATCTAATTGTCCGATTGTACAACCATGAGAACATTTTACATCATCGGCAAAAATTTCTAATTGTGGTTTCGCGTTAATTGTTGCTTTATCACTTAATAAGATGTTATTGTTTTGTTGGAATGCATCTGTTTTTTGCGCTTCTTTTTCAACGAAAATCTTACCATTGAAAACACCAGTTGCATTATCATCTAAAATTGTTTTATAGTTTTGGTGACTTTCACAATTTGGAGTCGCGTGTTGCACTAACGTATAATGGTCTACATGTTGTTTGTTGCCTATAATCGTAATTCCTTTTAAAGTAGAATCGATATGTTCTCCTTGATGGAAGAAATTCAAATTGTTTCTTGTGATATTTCCTCCGAAAGAAAAAGTATGAACTGAAACATGACTTTCTTGCTTTTGTGAAATGTACGTATTGTCAATTAAATTTGCCGTTTGTAAATCGTTTTGAATCTTATAATAATCTACAATAGCACGTTTTTGAGCAAAAATTTCAGTAACTGAATTGGTTAAAACTGGATTACTATTTAAACTTTGGTGACGCTCTACAATTTGCACATGAGAATTTTCTCCAACCACCACTAAATTACGAGGTTGAGTCATTAAAGCCGCTTCTGATCCCGTTGAGAAATAAATAATTTCAATTGGTTTTTCTACCACTTTACTTTTTGGAATGTGAATATAAGCACCTTCTTGAGAAAAAGCTGTATTTAATGAAGTTAAGCTTTCTTCTTTGCTTGCAATTTGATTGAAGTACGAATCAATCACCATTTTGTATTTAGGTTTAGTTAAAGCCGAAGACATTAAGCAAACATCTAAACCATCAT
>CAMLRV010000077.1 GCA_946482495.1 uncultured Flavobacteriia bacterium | reverse complement strand
TTACGGATTTTCCGTAAAATTTATTTTAAAGTTTTTTTTAAGATTGTACTCGTAAAGATATTGATCGAATTATTAAATATTTCAGGTTTATTTAAAATTCAATAAAAATTTTATTTTATGGAAAAATCAGTAGAAGATTTCAGTTATGGATTGCTTTGTTGGCAAGTCTTTTTGTTCGCATTAATTATAGGAATTATGTACTTTATATTTAAGTCGTACCGAGGAATCATTAGAAATTTAGATTGAGAGAGTTTTTTAAAGTTGAATAAACTAACTCCCGCTTCGATTAATTTTATCGGAACGGGTTTTTTTATTACTTTCGCATAACAAATTATTCAATATTTAAAATCAAAATACATGAGCTTATCAGCAAAAATTATGGAAACGATGAAAGAAGCTATGAAAGCAAAAGATACTGTTGCTTTAGAAGCTTTACGTGCCATTAAATCGGAAATATTATTAGCCCAAACAGCTTCTGGTTCTAAAGAGGAAATTACTGAGGCGGAAGAAATTAAAATTTTACAAAAATTAGTAAAAATGCGTAAAGACAGTGCCGCTATTTTTACAGAGCAAAATCGTGCTGATTTAGCGGAACCAGAATTAGCACAAATTGCAGTAATCGAAAAATTCTTACCAGAACAATTATCTGAAGCAGAAGTTGAAGCAATTGTTGCTAAAATTATTGCAGAAACAGGTGCGTCTGGAATTGCTTCTATGGGTAAAGTAATGGGATTAGCTTCTTCACAAATAGGTGGACAAGCTGAAGGAAAAACAATTTCGACTATCGTTAAAAAACTTTTAGTATAATAAAGCGAGAAGTTGGAAGCTGGAAGCTGGAAGTCTGAAGTTTTGCTCCTGTACTTCCAACTCCCAACTTCCAACTCAAAATGGCTCCGTAGTTCAACTGGATAGAATGACGGATTTCGGCTCCGTTGGTTGCAGGTTCGAACCCTGCCGGGGTCACAAATAAATAAAATTGAAAAAGAAATCATTAAGTTTGCTTGAATGAATTTTGGTTTTAATTTCAAATCGGAGCTTTAAAGTAAGACGAAGTCAACCCTGCCGGGGTCACTAACATATAATCATCATATAAAAGCCTCACTATTTGAGGCTTTTTGTATGAATTTTTGTAGTTTTAAAATGAATATATAATTTCAAATTCAATTTCCATTTAAAATTGATTTCTTAATTTGCAATATGAAAATCTTAATCATTGAAGACGAGAATGAAATTGCTACAAGTATTAAAAACTACTTGAGTAGTAACGATTTTATTTGTGAATTAGCCAATTCATTAAAAACAGCTTCTGAAAAAATCGATCTCTATTCTTATGATTGTATTCTTCTAGATTTAATGTTAATAGATGGTGATGGGTTTGAAATTTTAGAATTGCTCAAACAAAAAAATAAAACAGAAGGTGTAATTATCATTTCCGCAAAAGACACTTTAGAAACAAAAATTGAAGGCTTAACACTTGGAGCGGATGATTACTTAACTAAACCTTTTCATCTTTCTGAATTATTAGTTCGAATTCAGGCTTTAGTGAGAAGAAAGCAATTCAATGGAAATAATATAATTTCTTTTAACGAAATTGAAATAGATACCATTAGTAAGTCGGTGAAAATTAGAGGTAATAAAATCGAATTCACTAAAAAAGAAATGGATTTATTATTATTTTTGATTGGTAATAAAAATAAAGTATTGTCAAAAAGTGCCATTGCAGAACATTTATCTGGAGATATGGCAGATATGCTTGATAATCATGATTTTGTTTATGCTCATATAAAAAATTTGAAGAAAAAACTCAAAGAAATGGGGGCTTCAGATTACCTAAAATCAATATATGGAACAGGTTATAAATGGGAAGATGAATAAAAAACTCCTTCAAAAAACGCTCAATTATTATTTTATCTATGCGATAGTAATATTAACTATTATTGCCCCATTGTTCTATATTATTTCAAATGTTTTATATGAAGAAGATGCTAACGAAGATTTATATGTTATAAAAAAACAGTTTGAGAAACTAACAAAAGATAATCTTACAATTAAAGATGTAGAAACCTTGAATAAGTTTAATCATGAAGTTACCATACATAAATACGATGGAAATTCAAAAGATAGCTTGTTTGAGCGAAGTTTTTATGATGCGGTAAATAAAGACAATGAACCTTTTAGAGTATTAAACTCTCCAATAAAAATTGAAGGAAAATGGTTTACTTTTTCAGCAAAAATGAATATGGTTGAAAAAGAAAACTTAATTAGTAGTACGGCAATTCTTTTCGTCTTATTACTAATATTGCTTATCATTGGATTTCTTATTATAACCCAAATTATTTCTAAAAAATTATGGCAACCTTTTTATGTAGCGTTAGATAAAATGGAACAATTTGAAATCGATAAATCTACTTCTGTAAAAACAATTCAAACAACAACTGAAGAATTCAATAGGTTAAATAATGCTATAGCTAACTTAATTCATAAAAACAGTAGTATTTATCAGAGTCAAAGAGAATTTATTGAAAATGCTGCGCATGAATTACAAACGCCAATTGCCATTTTTAAAGGGAAAATTGAAAATATTTTGCAAAGAAAAGATTTAAATGCAGAACAATTTAAACTAATTGATGAATTAAATACAACCACTTCAAGATTAGTAAAACTGAATAAAAATCTGTTGGTTTTATCAAAAATAGATAATGATACATATAGTGAAATTGAAAATGTGAGTCTGAATGATATCATAAATCATCAATTGACTTTTTTTAATGAACAAGCCATTTCCAAAAAAATAGCAATCACTACAGAATTGGAGGATGAAGTTATTATTCAATCAAATCATTTTTTGGCAGAAATGCTAATTAGTAATTTGTTTTTAAATGCGATAAATCACAATACTTTAAAAGGTTTAATTCATATTAAACTTACCAAAGAAAGTTTAACTTTCTCCAATTCAGGTTCGAATTTACCACTACAAACGGAAAAAATGTTTGAACGTTTTTCTAAAGCGAATCCAAGTTCTAAAGGGAATGGTTTAGGATTATCTATTGTGAAAAAAATTGTAGATACCAATCATTGGAAAATTAATTACAATTTTATAAATGAAAAACACACTTTTGAAATTGTGTTTTAAAATTCAAAATTTCTTCTAAATTGATTTACACCTTTGGCTATTATTAATTAAAAATAATAGCAATGAAAAAATCTGTAGCAAACATAACATTAGTGAGGCTTTCAACTGTGTCTATACTTCTATTGTGTAAAAACATCATAACAGATTATGAAGTTAGTTAATTACTTATTTAAGTATCTAAGCATTTGTGTTTGGGTACTTTTTCAGTTTATGCAAGTGTTTTAAAATTATTATTTAATATAATTATGTTCAAAAAAATCAATTTTTCAAGTCGATATTCATTACTGCTTTCTTTTACAATATGGTTTCTAATTACTTCATTAATAGTAAGAATTATTTTTTTTATATGGCAATACGACGAGGTTTCGTTTAATATTTTTACAGCTTTAGGAACATTGCTGACGGGTTTGTTTTTTGATATTGGTACAATCAGTTTCATAATGTTTCCGTCCGTAATTTATTATTTTGTTTTCCCTAATAAATGGATTGGTTCATGGTTAGATAAATTTTTTATATGGTTTTTCACGGCTCTAGGAACTTTTATATTGGTATTTACTTTCTTCGCAGAAATTACCTTTTGGGATGAATTTAAAACCAGATTTAATTTTATTGCTGTAGATTACTTAATATATACACACGAAGTAGTATCTAATATTCAAGAATCTTATCCTTTGCCATTATTGATTTCAGGCGTATCGATAATTGTATTTTTAATTCTATTCCTGTTCTTCAAAAGAAATGTTTTTAAAAATACATTTTCAGAAAAAGCAACCTTTAAGAAAAGAAGTATTGTACTGGTAATTTGTATTGCATCTTGTTTATTCTTTACAACTTTTATAACCAACAACCAAGCCGAATGGTCTTCAAATAGATATAATGCTGAAATTTCAAAGTCGGGGATTTATTCTTTTTTTTCCGCTTTTAGAAATAATCAAATGGCTTATAATGAGTTTTATACCTCCATAAATGATAAAACTGCTTTTGCTATTATCAAAAATAAATTGACAGATACTAATAGTCAATTTCAATCTAACGGTTTAACTATTCACAGAACAATTTCTGATGGTACAAATACAAATTCAAGTAAAAAAAATGTAGTTTTTATTTTGGTAGAAAGTTTAAGTGCAAGCTTTATGAAAGAGTTTGGTAACGATCAAAATATTACTCCTTTCTTAGATAGTTTAGCACAAAAAAGTATATTTTTTGATAATTTATATGCCACAGGAACAAGAACCGTTAGAGGTATGGAAGCTATGACACTTTGTATTCCACCAACTCCTGGGCAAAGTATTGTGAAACGCCCAGAAAATCAAAACTTATACACCATTTCAAATGTTTTTAAATCGAAAGGATATGATTCTAGTTTCTTTTATGGAGGTGATGGTTATTTTGATAATATGAACGCTTACTTCGGTGGAAATGGTTTTACAATTTACGATAGAGGTCGTGGTAGTGTTTTGAGTGATAAAATTAAAACAGTAAGAAATAATATTAATGACGATGAAGTAACTTTTGAAAATGCTTGGGGTATTTGTGATGAAGATATCTTTTCTAAAATGTTAAAAGTGTCAGATGAACATTATAAAAATAAAAAGCCATTTTTCAATTTTGTGATGACAACTTCAAATCATCGCCCATTTACTTATCCAGATAATGCCATTGATATTCCTTCTGGAACCAATCGTGAAGGAGCAGTTAAATACACAGATTACGCCATAAAAAAAATGTTTCAAAAAGCAAAGAATAAACCATGGTTTAAAAATACTGTTTTTGTAATTATTGCCGACCATTGCGCAAGTAGTGCGGGTAAAGATGAAATTGATGTGGCTAATTATCACATTCCAGCTTTCATTGTTAATTTTCCTCAAGAAATGAATCAAAAAATTAACAAGCAGTGTTCGCAAATTGATGTTTTTCCAACCTTGTTTTCTATGATGAATTGGAAATATGAAAGCAATTTTTTTGGTAAAAATGTAATGAACTCTAATTTTGAAGAGCGTGCATTAGTAGGAACATACAGGAAATTAGTATTAATGAAGAAAGAAAAAGTAATGATTTTATCGGATCAAAAGAAACAAGCTTTTTATTCTTGGAATAAAAAAGATAATAGTTTGAAATCGTTGCCTATGGATAAAACATTTTTGGAAGAAACTATTTCTTGGTATCAAACTGCAGATTATTTATTTACAAATAAATTGCTAAAATGATAGCTTAACACTTTACTAACGAAAATAAATAAAAAAGGATACTTGCAAATTATAGCAAGTATCCTTTTTTATTGATAATAAACTCTTATATTCGCTTCTTAGGTTTCTAAAAATAACGACCCAACTATCTAAAAATATCTAATATTTCATTTTACATGCAAGAAATCCCAGAAATTGACAGAGAATATACTTTCGCTGAATTTTTTATCATGCTTCTGCTATTATTACCGATAGTTGTTGGGTATTGCTATATTGTAATTTATATTGTTGAAATCATTTATCAACGAAACTTTAAAAAACCTTTAATTGTTTTCGGGCATCTGTTCAATAAAAAATTGTCTGAAACAGATAAAATGATTTTGAAAAACCATAGTCCGTTTTATGTTAGATTAAAACCGAAATACAAAACATTTTTTGAACACCGAGTAGCCACTTTTATTGAAAAAACGCAATTTGATTCTCGAAATATATCTATTAATAGAGAAATGAAAATCATGATTGCATCGGTTTATATTCAATTGACTTTCGGAATGAAAAATTATATGAATCAATTGATTGAGCATATTATCATTTATCCAAATATTTACTTTTCAACACATACGGAAGAATATTATAAAGGGGAATTCAATCCAAGTATGAAAACTGTTGTATTTTCTTGGGAAGATTTTAAAGAAGGAATTGATGTTCAAAATGATGATTTGAATTTAGGTTTACACGAGTTTACACATGCTTTACATTTTGCAACTTTAGATAGCGATAATCCTACGCATGAATTATTTCATGAAGCGTTAAGAAGTTTATTTTTATCTTTTTCCAATAAAGAATTACGTCTGAATTTATTAAACTCGGGTGTTTTAAGAGATTATGCTTTTAAAAATGAGTTTGAATTTGTAGCGGTTTTATTAGAGCACTTTTTTGAATCTCCTGACGATTTAAAACAAAAATTTCCTTCAATTTATATAAAAGTGAAGGAAATGTTGAATTATGATGAAGCTGTTTTTATTGTCAGCTAATTAAATTTTATTTAGTAATCTTCTTTAAATTGGCGATAGTTTCGGTTGGGTTTTCTGCACCAAAAACATAGCTTCCAGCTACTAAAACATCCGCACCCGCATCCGCTAATTGTTTAGCATTTTTGTTGGTTACACCACCATCAATTTCAATTAAAGCTTTTGATTTACATCTGTTAATCATTTCTTTTAATTGGTAGATTTTGTCGTATGTTTTTTCAATAAAACTTTGTCCTCCAAAACCTGGATTTACACTCATGATACAAACTAAGTCAATGTCCTGAATAATGTCTTCTAAAACTTTAACGCTAGTATGTGGATTGATAGCAACTCCAGCTTTCATTCCTTCAGCTTTTATCGCTTGTAACGTTCTGTGTAAATGATTACATGCTTCGAAATGTACGGTTAAAACATCAGCGCCTAATTTTTTAAAAGTGGAAATATATCTGTCTGGATCCACAATCATTAAATGCACATCGATAGTTTTTTTAGCGTGTTTGTTAATGGCGTCTAGAACTGGCATTCCAAACGAAATGTTTGGTACAAAAACGCCATCCATAATATCAATGTGAAACCAATCCGCTTCCGAATTGTTAATCATTTCGATGTCGCGTTGTAAATTAGCAAAATCTGCTGCTAAAACTGAAGGAGCAATAAGTGTGTTTTTATTCATTTTGTAGATATGTTGTGTGTTGTTTTGGCAAAGGTAAAACTAAACCGCAAAGTTCGCAAAGTTTTTCGCAAAGTTCGCAAAGTTTTTCGCAAAGTTCGCTAAAAAATAAAACTCCGGTAATCAGCCGGAGTTTCAATCATCAATCAAAAAACGAACCGTTTACACGGTTGTTTACTTTAACTTAGTTTATCCTAAGTAAGTTTTCAATATTTTACTTCTAGAAGTGTGTTTTAATCTTCTAATTGCTTTTTCTTTAATTTGACGAACACGCTCACGAGTTAAATCGAAAGTTTCACCAATTTCTTCTAATGTCATTGGGTGTTGGTCACCTAAACCAAAATATAAACGCACTACATCAGCTTCTCTTGGAGTTAATGTTTCTAAGGCTCTTTCAATTTCAGTTTGTAAACTTTCGTGAATTAATTCTCTATCTGGATTTGGTGATTCACCTGAACGTAAAACGTCGTATAAATTGGAATCTTCACCTTCTACAAGTGGTGCATCCATAGATAAATGACGACCAGAATTTTTCATGGATTCTTTTACGTCATTAACCGTCATATCTAGTTCTTTAGCAATTTCCTCAGCACTTGGCGGACGTTCGTTAGATTGCTCTAATAAAGCGTACATTTTGTTGATTTTATTGATTGAACCGATTTTGTTTAATGGTAAACGTACAATACGAGATTGTTCTGCCAAAGCTTGAAGAATCGATTGACGAATCCACCAAACTGCGTAAGAAATGAATTTGAAACCACGAGTTTCATCAAAACGTTGTGCCGCTTTAATTAAACCTAAGTTTCCTTCATTAATTAAATCTGGTAAAGTTAAACCCTGATTTTGATATTGTTTCGCTACAGAAACCACGAAACGTAAATTCGCTTTCGTTAATTTCTCTAACGCACGTTGATCACCTGCTTTGATGCGTTGTGCTAATTCCACTTCTTCATCAGCAGTGATTAAATCTACTTTACCAATTTCTTGTAAATATTTGTCTAAGGAAGCAGTTTCACGATTTGTAACCTGCTTGGTAATTTTAAGTTGTCTCATGGGGCTCTCTCCTCACTTTAAAAATTCTTATTGTTATACGTAAGAAGTTTCTAAAAAGTTACAAAAATTTTAAAAAAAATGTTCATCTAATAATTTAGATGAACATTTTTTTTAAAACTCTAGTGTTTTTTAAAGCATTCTAGTGGCATTCCAATTACCTAATTCACTATCTTCAAATAGCCAATTACCATCAAATTTGTAGCCGTTTAATACTCCTTTGATATGGCCAACGTGTAAGTTAGCATCTAATTGGTACTGTGTAGGATTTTCAATTGATTTTGACATTCCATTATCTGGTGTTACTAAATTTATTTCGCCATCAAAATTTGTTACTTCATCTGAACTTGAGCTCTTAATTAGCCCTATTACTTTTAGTCGTCTATCTGAAACGAAATTAATAGTCCCTTCATCGGTTCCGCTTTGTATTCTGCCGGTATAGCATTTAATTAAAGAAGTTGATTTTTCTTTTGAGATACAAATTTTTGAAGATGCATCTGAATAATATTTGAAATTTGAAGCCAAGATATTGTTTCCAGTTTCATCAATCTTTATGTCGAACATAATGTTTTCATTTCCAAAACGATATTTTTTAAAATAAGGAACACTTTGCGCGTCTTCTTTAGCAATCGGAATGTTTTCTAAAACAAAAGTTTCGTGATTGTCTGTTTGAAACTTAGCCCAAAGTTTATCGTCATTCATAATGTCAACATATAAAGTTCCTGAAACATTTCCAGTTACAATCCCTTTGTATATTCCTTTGTATGAATTATCAAACATAGCGTTGGCTTCTGGTTTACTAGCTAATTGCGTAGTTGAAGTGGTCATTGTTGCATTATCATCATCCGAACAATTAGAAAATATACAACATAGAATTAAGAGTAAATAAAAATTTTTCATAATCATAAAGTTAAGAATTAAACAATTTTTTAGATTTCTATAAATTGAAATCATAGTCAAAGGTAATTATTGACTTCATAACTGGTTGATATTTAACTCTATAATCGGTGTAAAGCCTTTTCTTTTGGGCAATTCACGTTTTTTTAAGATATATTTATAAATGCAATTTTTATAGGAATCTCAAACACTTTTAAAATTTTCCTTTGTTTTAAAGGCTTAACAAAGGAAGAAAATTTTGGAAGTTGTTAAAATTAGGAAATTGAATTTATTTTATTGTTAATTAAACTAAAAAATCTGACTGTAAACGCTGCTTAAATCGGTCAATTGGCTTTAAATCTACATCAATTTCATCATTTGAAATGTCAAAAGGATCATCAAGGCCACTAATCAATAAATACAAATAGCAAAATAAAAAGGTTACGGCAGAGGTTACAAAATAATCGGCGGCTGGACTTTTAAATTTAGTAATTAGTAAAAGCATCATTACAATAAATAAAATACTTCTAAGTAGCGTATATGCTGGTTTGATGAAATTATTCCTTGAAATGGAGTAGGCACGAGTTAGTTGTTTTCTCATCGCATTAGTGTTTTCCTGAATACCTTTGATGGCTTCTTTGTCCACACCACGTTCTGCGAAGTAATATGCAATTTCATTTGATTTTCTAATCAATGGAAAAATAACATTTGAATCTTTTTCTTTGGAATAAATCCAAGCTATAATTCCGTCTGTAATGGTCAATAATTCGTTGCGTAAATGTGTAATGTTTAAATCTTCTTTACATAAATCTGATGTTCCGGTTCTTGGAGCTCTAATGGCAAGGTAAATCCAATCTTTTATGGCTTCTAAGTTGGAAGCTACTTCACCTGGAATTCTTTCACTTTCTTTAAAATCACTCATCGTTGCTGCCAATAGCAATCCGAAAACGAAAAAAGCACCTGTGAAAATGATAG
>CAMLRV010000076.1 GCA_946482495.1 uncultured Flavobacteriia bacterium | reverse complement strand
AGATGGTCGAGTAAACAAAGAAGATATTTTAAAATATATTGCTAATAGAGGAAATGCTGTTGCTCAGCCTGCTGCTGTTAGTGTACAACCTGTTGCTGCTGCACCAGTTGCTACTGAAAAAGTAGCTCCGTCATTAAACGGAGGTGACGAAATGGTTGAAATGGATAGAATGCGTAAGCTGATTTCTAAATATATGGTAGAATCAGTTCAAACTTCTGCACACGTTCAGTCGTTCATTGAAGTAGATGTTACTAATATTGTAAAATGGAGAGATAAAGTTAAAAATGCTTTCGAAAAACGTGAAGGTGAAAAATTAACGTTCACTCCAATCTTCATGGAAGCAGTTGCAAAAGCGTTGAAAGATTTCCCAGGAATGAATATTTCGGTTGAAGGTGAATTCATCATCAAACGTAAAAATATTAATTTAGGAATGGCTGCAGCCTTACCAAACGGAAACTTGATTGTTCCTGTTATTAAAAATGCAGATCAATTAAACTTGGTTGGAATGGCTAAAGCGGTTAACGATTTAGGTAATCGTGCTAAAGCTGGGAAATTGAAACCAGACGATACTCAAGGTGGAACATATACAGTAACGAATGTTGGTACATTTGGTTCTGTTTTTGGAACACCAATTATCAATCAACCACAAGTTGGAATCTTAGCTTTAGGTGCAATTAGAAAAGTGCCAGCGGTTATCGAAACTCCAGAAGGTGATTTCATCGGAATTCGTCAGAAGATGTTCTTGTCTCACTCTTATGATCATAGAGTGGTAGATGGAGCTTTAGGTGGAAGTTTTGTGAAACGTGTAGCGGATTATTTAGAGGCTTGGGATATCAATAGAGATATTTAATCAAAATAAATAATTGAAAATACCTGATAAATTTTATCAGGTATTTTTTTATGCAATAAATTTTGTTAATTTTAGTTAATATAATTGGTACAGTGTTTGATAAGATTTATTCAACCAACAATTAACTATGAAAAATTATGAAAAAAATAATCTATTTTACAGCTGCAATTGCTTTAATTGGTTGTAAAGATGCCATTAAAACTGAAGCAAATAATGATTACTCATTAGCTGAAAACATCAAGTTTGAAGAACCAAATATTAATTCAAATTTAGAAATTAATGCAAAAGCCGATTTGTTAGGATATTGGGTAGGAGAATTCACTGACGATATGCCTTATGTTGAAAACGAAGACATAATTATAGACGAAGGTAGTGATGAAATAGATTACGAATACAATAAGAAAATTACTTTTTCAATCGATAAAATAAAAGATACTGAAATTATCGGACATTCTATTGTGAGTGGAAATATTCAAAAGTTTAAAGGGAAAGTTATTGAAACACATAATTCTTTCGAAATTAATGTAAAAGAACCAGGAAATGAAAAGTCTGATGGTGCATTTAAATTATATATTAAGAAAAATGACACCTTACTTAAAGGAAAATGGGAAGCTTTTAAAAAGTCAGAAAATAAAGTTTCAAAGAGAAAACTAGAATTATCTAAAAGAATATTTGAATACAATCCGAATAATAAAATTGAAGGTAGATTTGTAGATTACCATAAAAAAACTATCAAGAAGATTGAATATGATACAGAAGATAGCGTAGGAAATCCAATTAAAGAAACATATGAAGATGAACAATTTTATACTACAACGGAAATGGTTTATCAAATCAATCCTTCTACTGAATTATTGAAAAAAGAATTGGTGGAGAATTTATCTAAAGGCGATGTTTTTGTCTTAAGGAACTTAATTTTTGCCCGTCACGGATTTGCATTTAGAGATAAAATGTTGCGAGGTTTCTTTGATTATCATTCTTGGTATATGCCCGTTTTTTCAGATGTTACTAAAGATTTAACTGAAATTGAGAAGAAAAATGTAGCATTATTATTACGCTACGAAGAAAATGCAAAAGAATACTATGATCATTTTGGAAGATAATGTTGGCTAAATATTTAAAATATATAATTTGGGGAAGTTATTTTTACTTCTCCTTTTTATTGTTGCTTATCACGCTTCAGTATATACCTTATAATACAGATGTGGCATTTCTGCGAATAAAGCAAGACGAAATTGCTTTAGATTATTATAAAGTAGCATTTTTTACTCATGTGTACACGATTATTTTTTTAATGATTTTAGGATTTTTACAATTTTCTAAAACGATTAAAAGAAAATACATAAAGGTACATCGTTGGTCAGGTAGAATGTATGCTGTAATTATTTTATTTCTTTCAGGACCAAGTGGTTTAGTGATGTCGTATCATGCCAATGGTGGAATTTTTTCAAAAACAGCCTTTGTAATTTTATCCATTTTATGGATGAGTTTTACCTTTCTTTCTGTATACTATATTCTTAAAAAAGATGTGGTAAAACATCAAAAATTTGCCATTAGAAGTTTTGCTTTGACTTTGTCTGCCATTTCGTTAAGATTGTTTAAGTATATCATCGTATTTCTATTTCATCCACAACAAATGGATGCTTATAGAATTGTAGCTTGGTTAGGCTGGACGTTCAATTTATTTATTGCAGAAATATTTATACTTTATTTTATTTCGAGTAAGATGAAATCGAATAGAATAAATAAGTAGATTTATTTGTTTAAATATTTGTTGATTAACTCGAAAAGAACTTCACGATTTATTGGTTTCAAAATATAATCTGTAAAGCCAGTTTTTTCAATGATTTTAATATCATCATTAGATGAAAATGCTGTTTGAGCAATAATTGGAATTGTAGTATTGGTTTTTTTGATGTGTTCAAAAGCTTCAAAACCATTCATAATTGGCATTTTGATGTCTAAAAATATTAAGTCAAACAAATTATCATTGGCAAAAATATCAACAACTTCTTGTCCGTTTTTAGCTCTAACAAGTTGCAGATTTTTATATGGTGTAAGCATTTTGGTCAGAAGTAAATAATTAATTTCATCATCTTCTGCTATTAAAATTCGTTTTTGTAAAGTAATTCCAGTTGAATTGATGGATAAAGATTCTTTACTTTTGTTTTTTGGTTTTTTGGTAGCGATTTCTAACGGAATAGAAAATCTAAATAAAGAACCATTTCCAATAGCAGATTCTAGGTTAATTGTTCCATTCATCATTTGTAAGTAGGCTTTTGTAATAGACAAACCTAATCCTAAACCAGATGATTTTGTAGTGTAGTCGTTGTCAATTCTTTTAAATCTATCGAAAATTAAAGCTTGGTCTTCAGTGCTAATTCCATAACCTGTATCTTTTACAAAAAATGTAATTTGTTGTGTTTCTGAATTGATTTCAAAACCAAATGATATTTCTCCCTTGTCTGTGTATTTTATAGCGTTGGTAAGTAAATTTACCAATATCTGTTTCACTTTTGTTTCGTCAATTTTAACATAAACATGATTGTTTTTCCTGTCCTTCTTGAATAAAAATGTAATCTTTTTTTCTGAAGGAATTGTAACTTTTAAAGTTTCATGAATTTCATTCAAACAACTATTTAAATCTACAGATGTGTAATTTGGTGTAATTTGTTTCGCATCTATTTTAGACATTTCAATTAAATCGTTAATAATTAAAACTAAATTATTACCGCTTTTCTCAATGGTTTCTAAATATTCTTTAGTGTCTTCTGGACTTAATTTGTCATTTTTTAATATGTTAGTAAAACCTAAAATGGCATTCATAGGTGTTCTAATTTCATGCGATAAATTAGCAAGGAATACCGATTTTAATTTGTCATTTTCTTCGGCTTTTAATTTGGCTTTCTTCAGTTGTTTTTCGTGTTCCTTGTTGTTTTTAAAAAGTTTCCCAATATATCCAAATTCACCACTATATTTTACTAAGCTGTTTATTGCTTTCGTATTGTTGTTGTTTTCAAGTATTTTTCGAATTAAATTTAAAGGATTGTTAACCCATTTCTTTATAAATAAGAAATAAATCAACATGTTTAAAAACGAAAGAATTGTTATAAAATAAATAAAATTGTTTAAGATAATAAAGTTGTTGTTGTATTTTCTAACAAACAAGAAATTTGCTAATTTGGCTTTATTCTCGTCTGGCATTTTTATTTCAATGCTCACTTCTGATTCTTTTTCCGGATAAGAAATAGTTGTAATTTGACAATTAGAATTGGTTACAATATTTAATTTTTTGAAAAATGCATCGTTTAAAATTCTTACTACAAAGAAATAAGCATAAGGTTGCCCGAATTTTTTATTCGCATTCGTTGATCGGTAGATTCCAGAACCAATAATTTCAACATATCCAACTTTGGTTTTTTTGTAAAACCTAAACATGTTGTGTAATTTTATGTTTTTTATAGATTCGGCGACTTCTAAATCGGAAAGTAAATCTGGATTTTTACTTTTTTTAATGATTAAATCACCTTTTAAATCTAAAACAATAACTTGATCAAAATTAAGTGTGTTTATGGAAGTTGCAACCGATTTGTTAAACCATTCTTCGTTTCTAGTGCTAATATATTTTGTAAATTCATCCCAATAAACAATATCATTTACATACGATTCATTTTGTAGCACTTCCATTTTGTAGATAGCCAAAACATCACTTTTAAATTGATTTTTAGATTCTATATAATCAATTTGTTGCTGTTTCTTTACATAAAATAGCAACCCAGCAAATAGTAAAAGACTTATACTACTTAATATCGATATTAAGATTATAATTTTAGTATAGGTATTTGTAGTTTTTAATTTCATCGTAAAATGCTGAGGTACTTTTTGTTACATACAATATTAAGCATTTTTTTAATGCTATTTTTCTTATTTTGAACAAAAATTATTAAATTTCAAGAAGATTTATAAATGAAAAAGTTAATATGCTTTATCTTTGTGACCTAAAATGTAAAAATGGAACTTAAACTTACAAGACCAATTTGTTTTTTTGATTTAGAAACCACAGGTATCGATGTTGGGAAAGATAGAATTGTAGAAATTGCTATATTTAAAGTCTTTCCAAATGGAAATAAAGAAAGTAAAACTTGGTTAGTAAATCCGACTATTCCAATTCCTCCGCAAGCTACTGCAGTACACGGAATTACGAATGAAAAAGTAGCTGATGAGCCAACTTTTGCAGAATTATCTTCTCAAATTTATAATATGATTAAAGATTCTGATTTAGCAGGATATAATTCTGATAGATTTGATATTCCTTTATTGGCGGAAGAATTGCTTCGAGCTGGAGTGGATTTTGATATGAAAAACCGATTTTCAGTTGATGTTCAAACTATTTTTCATAAAAAAGAAGAAAGAACGCTTTCGGCTGCTTTGAAATTTTATTGTGGAAAAACATTAGAAAATGCCCATTCTGCTGAAGCGGATACAATGGCAACCTATGAAATTTTATTAGGACAATTAGAGAAATATCCAGATTTACTAAATGATGTGAAATCGTTGTCTGAATTTACAACTCGTAAAAAATCAGTCGATTTTGCAGGAATGATTGCTTTAAATGATAAAGGTCAAGAAGTTTTTACTTTCGGAAAGTATAAAAATGTTTTAGTAGACGAGGTTTTTGATAAAGATCCAGGATATTTTGGTTGGATTCAAGGTGCAGATTTTCCACTTTATACTAAAAAAGTATTAACAGGTTTAAAATTAAGACGATTAAATACAAAATAATAACATGAAAATTATTTGCATTGGTCGTAATTATGCAGACCATATTTCAGAATTAAATAACGAGCGTCCGTCAGAACCAGTTATTTTTATGAAACCAGATACGGCAATTTTGCCAAAGAAAACACCTTTTACCATTCCAGAATTTAGTAATAACGTTCACCATGAAGTGGAAGTTTTAGTAAAAATTTGTAAAGTAGGTAAATATATCAGTCCAAAATTTGCGCATAAGTATTATGATGAAATAGGATTGGGAATAGACTTCACCGCGCGCGACTTACAAACTATGTTAAAGGAAAAAGGATTGCCTTGGGAAAAAGCAAAGGCTTTTGACCATTCGGCGATAATTGGTGACTTTTTACCGAAAAAAAATTATACTTCACTAGAAAATATTAACTTTGAATTAAGAAATAACTCAGAAATCGTTCAAAAAGGCACTACTTCTATGATGCTGTGGAACATAGACGAAATCGTGTCCTATGTTTCTCAATTTTTCACTTTAAAAAAAGGAGATATTATTTTTACAGGTACGCCTAAAGGTGTGGCAGCTGTTAAAGAAGGTGACGTTTTAGAAGGGTTTTTGGAAGGGAAACAGATGTTTAAAATACAAGTAAAATAAATGGCATTACAATATAATTTATCTAAAGTTTACGAAATTTCGGAAAATGACAACGATTTTGCGTTACAAATTGTGTCGTTATTTTTAGAAGAAGTTCCGGTAGAAATTCAATCGATGAAGAATGCGATTGAATTAAAAGATTATACTCAAGCTTATGCATCAGCTCATAAAATTAAACCAACCTTAGATTTATTAGGTATGGATATTGCTTATGAGGACAATGTGCAAATTATGAATTGGACTAAAGAAGAAGGAAAGCGAAAAGAAATTAAAGAAGTTTTCAAATCTTTAAAAACAAGAATAGGAGACGCTGCGGAAGAAATCAGGAAAGATTTTAAGCTATAATCACTATTTTATATAATATTTAACCTCGCTTTTGGCGGGGTTTTCTTATTTTTACAGAAATTTAAAAGTGTAACTTCAACTTATGAAAGCAGCAGTAATTACTATTGGAGATGAGATTTTAATTGGTCAAATTATAGATACAAATTCATCATATATTTCAAAAGCATTAGATAAAATTGGAATCGCTACTCATGAAATGCTTTCTATTTCAGACGATAAAAATCATATTTTGAATACGTTAAACAAAATTCAAGATAATTTTGATGTGGTAATTATTACTGGTGGACTTGGGCCAACAAAAGACGACATCACTAAAAAAACTTTTTGTGAATATTTTGAGGACGTTTTAGTGCAAAATGATTTGGTTTTAAAGCATGTAAAAGAAATGATTGAAGGGTTTTATAAAAGGCCAATTACTCAAGTAAATATAGAACAAGCTTTAGTGCCGTCGAAATCAAAAGTGCTTTTTAATAAGATGGGAACCGCACCAGGAATGTTAGTGGAACATAAAAAAACGGTTTTTATTTCTTTGCCTGGAGTGCCATTTGAGATGAAATACTTAGTAGATAATGAGGTAATTCCGTATTTAATAGAAAAATTTAACCGACCTTATATTGTTCATAAAACATTGATGACCTATGGTCGTGGAGAAAGTTTAATAGCGGAACAAATTGAAGATTGGGAAATGAATTTACCTGATTTTATTAAGTTAGCGTATTTGCCTAGTCCAGGAAAAGTAAGGTTGCGTTTAACGGCTCGAGGTGAAAATGAAGGGATTTTAAATCAGGCAATTTTAAACCAAGTGCAAAAATTGCAACTTATAATTGGTGATATTATTGTTGGTTATGATGAAGATGAAACGATTGAAGTAATTGTTGGAAGAAAATTAGCTGAAAAAAACGTAACTTTGTCGACCGCAGAAAGTTGTACGGGAGGAAAAATTTCAGAAATGATAACTTCTATTTCAGGAGCGTCAACCTATTTTAATGGTGGAGTAGTAGCGTATTCGAACCAAATAAAAATGAATTTGCTTAAGGTAAATTCTGAAACTATTAATAAATTTTCAGTTGTAAGTGCTGAAGTGGCAAAAGAAATGGCGAGTAATTGCAAAGTTATTTTCAAAACAGATTATGCTATTGCTACAACAGGAAACGCTGGTCCGACAAAAGGAGATAGTGATGCGGAGATAGGGACAGTTTTTATTGCAATTGCCACACCAAATGAAGTTTTAGTGGAAGAATTTAATTTTGGACAACCGCGTGAAAAGGTAATAGATAGGGCGGTTAACAAAGCATTTGAAATGATATATAAAGAAATTTCAAAAAACTAATAAAAAATAGTTGCATGGTAAAGTAAAAATTCTTTTCTTTGCACCCTTATTTAGAATAACGATTTAAAAGTCTAGAATAATGTCAAGAGTTTGTGAATTAACAGGAAAAAGAGCAATGGTTGGAAACAACGTTTCTCACGCAATGAATAAAACTAAGAGAAAATTCTCTGTTAACTTAGTTAAAAAGCGTTTTTACATTGCAGAAGAAGATAGATGGGTAAGCCTAAAAATATCTACAGCAGTTTTAAAAACAATTAACAAAAATGGTATTGCCGCAGTTTTGAAAAAAGCTAAAGCTGATGGATTTGTAAAATAATCTATTAATCATTTATAAAATATATCAAAATGGCAAAGAAAGGTAATAGAATCCAAGTAATTTTAGAGTGTACTGAGCACAAAGAATCTGGGCAACCAGGAACTTCTCGTTATATCACGACTAAAAACAAAAAAAATACACCAGATAGAATGGAAATCAAAAAATTCAATCCTATCTTGAAGAGAGTAACTGTTCACAAAGAAATTAAATAATTAGAAATTTTATCAAATTTCAAATATTTCATTTGAAATTGTAAAATTCAATAAAACAAAAAGTCATGGCAAAGAAAACCGTAGCAACTTTACAAACAGCTTCTAAAAGATTGACTAAAGCAATCAAAATGGTTAAGTCTCCAAAGACTGGTGCTTATACATTTGTGGAATCAGTAATGGCTCCTGAAGAAGTAGATGAGTTCTTAAAAAAGAAATAATCTGTACGATATAGATACTAAAAAAGCTATTTTCATTTGAAAGTAGCTTTTTTTATTTTATTTTTGTTCCATAATAATGCAAATCAAATCATTACTTAAATAAACAATGAGTTTTTTTAAAAAAATATTTTCTTCTAACAAAAGTGAACCTGTAATCTCAGAGCAGGAAAAGCAAATTTTAGATAAAGGATTAGAGAAAACAAAAACATCTTTCTTTTCGAAATTAACTAAAGCTGTTGCTGGAAAATCTAAAGTAGACGATGAAGTTTTAGATAATTTAGAAGAAGTACTTATTTCTTCCGATGTAGGTGTAAATACCACATTAAAAATTATTCAACGCATTGAAAAAAGAGTAGCTCAAGATAAATATTTAGGCACTGACGAACTTAATTTAATATTAAGAGAAGAAATTGGTGCGCTTTTATCTGAAACCAATACAGGAAACGAATCAGAATTTACGATCCCAGTAGACACAAAACCATACGTAATTATGGTTGTTGGTGTAAATGGTGTAGGTAAAACAACAACTATTGGAAAACTAGCTTCACAATTTAAGAAAGCAGGCTATAAAGTAGTTTTAGGTGCAGCCGATACGTTCAGAGCTGCGGCTATCGATCAATTACAAATATGGGCGGATAGAGTAGGTGTGCCGATGGTAAGACAACAAATGGGCTCTGATCCGGCTTCTGTTGCTTTTGATACTTTGCAATCTGCGGTAGCTCAAAATGCAGATGTTGTAATTATTGATACTGCTGGTCGTTTACACAATAAAGTTGGTTTAATGAATGAGTTAACCAAAGTGAAAAATGTAATGCAAAAAGTAGTGCCAAACACGCCAAATGATGTGATGTTAGTTTTGGATGGTTCTACAGGGCAAAATGCTTTTGAACAAGCGAAACAATTTACAGCGGCTACTGAAGTTTCATGTTTAGCAGTTACCAAATTAGATGGAACAGCAAAAGGTGGAGTAGTGATTGGTATTTCAGATCAATTTCAAATTCCTGTAAAATATATTGGAGTGGGTGAAGGTATAGAAGACTTACAAGTGTTTAACAAATCAGAATTTGTGGATTCTTTTTTCAATTAATAGATAGAATATGATGAATTTTTTCAAAAACATGACCAATTCAAAATTACTTTTGATTTCAATAATTGCAGCGCTTTTAGCCTTGCCTTTTGATTTGAAGTTTTTAAGTTTCATGCAAAGTGAAAACATTTTTATGTTTTTAAGATTATTGTCTTTTATTTTATTTATGTATGTGGCTATTAAAGTAATTAATGGCAAAACCAAACCTAAAACGAAGAAATAATTTTACTTAAATAAAGTATAA
>CAMLRV010000075.1 GCA_946482495.1 uncultured Flavobacteriia bacterium | reverse complement strand
ATTGGATAAAATTAATTTTGGAACTTGTACATTTTCACCTTTGTCGTTTTTCGCCACCATGGTAAAATAACTCGAATTAGTATGTTTTACTTTACCTGTTTGAATATTTTGCGAAGTTACTCGAATTCCCACAACCATGGAACTATTTCCCACATAATTTACGCAGGCTTTTAAAGTAACTAATTCACCAATTTCAACTGGATTTAAAAAGTTTACTGTGTCAACAGAGGCAGTTACACAATAACTTCCAGAGTATTTCGAAGCACAAGCAAATGCAATTTGATCCATCAAACTTAGTAAATAGCCACCATGAATTTTTCCACTGAAATTGCTATGTGAAGGTAGCATTAACTCAGATAATGTGATTTTTGATGCTGAAACGGTATTGGAATTATTCATTATTTTGAATTAAAATAAGGTGATTTTTCTGGAGTAACTTTTGTAATGAAATAGTGTGTGTCGCCCCACCAAGGTAAGGTTTTAATACGTTCTTTGTATTCCAATTTTACATATTGACCTTGGTATTTCTTTAAATCTTCAATTACACCTTCTTGATTATCTTGAACCGAAAACGGAAAAAAACGAGTAGCTCCAAAACCTTCATTCAGTTCACCTTCCCAAGTTTTAAAAATAAAACCTTTGTTGCTAAATTTCGATAAAACGCCACTTCTAACTCCGTCACTCAAGGTGAAATTATAAATAAATAAAGTGTATCCAATTAAACCCAATGTCATGAATAATAGGAAGTAAATTAAAAATTTTCGGGCTAAATTCATAAGTTAATTATTTTCTTCAGTTAATAATTCTTCGTTATTTTCAGCACGTTTTAAAATGGCTTCTGGTAATGCTTTTTTGGCTTTAGCACCCATTTTCTTTAATTTTTCAGCGCTGGTAACTAAGTTTCCTTTTCCTTCTGTCAATTTATTCATCGCCGAAGAATATTCCACTTTGGCTTCATCCATTTTCTTACCAATTTTAATTAAATCGGAAACAAAACCTTCAAATTTATCATATAAAGCTCCAGCTTGACGAGCAATTTCAATCGCATTTTCTTGTTGCTTTTGATTCGTCCACATACTATCAATTGTGCGTAAAGTTGCCAAAAGGGTAGATGGTGTAACAATTACAATATTTTTTTCAAATGCTTTGTTGTACAAACTCGCATCTTCCTGTAAAGCTAAGGCAAAAGCAGGTTCAATTGGTATAAATAACAATACAAAATCTGGACTTTCCATTTGATAAATGTCTTGATAACGTTTGTCGCTTAATTGTTCTACGTGGCGTTTTACAGAAGTTACATGCTCTTTTAAATAGGAGTTTTGCAGAGCATCGTCTTCTTCATTCACATATTTTTCATAAGCCGTTAACGAAACTTTACTATCTACCACCATCTTTTTTCCATCCGGTAAATTGATAATCACGTCAGGTAAAATTCGAGTTCCTTCTTCTGATGTAAAAGATTGCTGTACTTCATATTCGCGACCTTTTTCTAATCCCGATTTTTCTAGAACACGTTCCAAAACCAATTCACCCCAATTCCCTTGCATTTTGCTGTCGCCTTTTAAAGCTTTGGTTAGGTTTACGGTTTCTTTACTCATTTGCACATTCATTTCGCGTAAGCCTAATATTTGCTGGCGTAATGCGGCATGATAATCGATACTTTCTTTGTGTGTATCTTCTACTTTTTTCTCAAAATGCTGAATTTTATCTTGTAATGGCGATAAAATATTTTTTAAGTTTTCTTTATTTTGTTCGGTAAACTTTTGTGTTTTTTCTTCCAGAATTTTATTCGCTAAGTTTTCAAATTCTTTAGTGAATTTTTCTTGCAAATGGGTTAATTCTTCTTTTTGTTCTTTCGTTCTTTCTAATAAATTGTCGAAATCATTTTCTTTTTTCGCTAATAAAATGGCAAATTCTTCTTTTTCAGCTTGTAATTTTTGTTTCTCGATTTGTAAATTCTGAAATGAATTTTTTAATTCTGAAAGTTGAATGTTTTGTGAAGTTAATTGTCCTTCTAAATTGCTTTTTTCAGCATTAGATTGTGTTTTTGAAAGTAGTTTGCCAATATAAAAACCAATGGCTAACGAAACTAAAATGGCGAATAGTAAGATAATTGATGTGTCCATTTTTGGGATAGAATTTTATAAAAAGTAAAAATACTATTTTTTTTAAATTTTACCGTCAATTCGAAGATTTTTATAAATTCCTTTTAATCTTTTTAATCTGCGTGAAATAAATTTTGCACGCAGATTAAAAGAATTTAAATGATTTTTTATTTTTTAAAAGTATTTTTGTACAATGAAAGAACACCAGCATTTTATTTTACACAAACCACACGGATACATCAGTCAGTTTGTTTACGAATTGAAACGTAATAAGCGAAAACTAGGCGAATTATACGATTTTCCAGAGGGAACTATGGCAATTGGTCGTTTAGATGAAGATTCGGAAGGGTTATTATTACTAACAACTAACGGCATGATGAGTGAATTGGTTCGAAGTAAAAAAGTAGAAAAAGAATATTATGCACAAGTCGATGGCATTATCACAGAGGAAGCTGTAGAACAACTAAAAAATGGTGTGGAAATTGGTTTTCATGGCAAGAAATACATCACTAAAAAATGTCAAGCCAAGTTAATTGCAATTCCTAATATTGAAGCAGGCAGAAGAATTCGTGACGAACGTCATGGACCAACAAGTTGGGTTTCAATTACGTTAACCGAAGGAAAATTCCGCCAAGTACGAAAAATGACTTCTGCTGTTGGTTTTCCTACATTACGATTAGTTCGGGTTCGTATCGGAAATATTGAACTAGGCGATTTAAAAGCCGGTGAAGTAAAAGAAATTTTTAGAGAAGATTTTGATGCTATTTCACAATAAACTTTCCAAATCGCTTATCAAAAACAATATGTTCATCTTTAAATAAATCATCAAAAACACCTTTTTCAATTAAATTACAAGGTTGGTCTTGAATACAGAAATCTTCCGTCATCACAATCATTTCATCACTCAACTGAATGGCTAAATCGATATCGTGTGTTGAAAATAAAATACACTTGTTGTTTTCGTTGGCTAATTTCTTCAATAATTTGAAAACCGCCACTTTATGAAATAAATCTAAATGTGTAGTTGGTTCATCTAAAATAATTAAGGGTGTATCTTGTGCTAAAGCTCTTGCAATCATGACTTTTTGCAATTGCCCATCGCTAATTTCACTGTATTTTTTATATTGTAAATGACTAATGTTTGTAATTTTTATGGCATTTTCAATATGATTGAAATCGTTTTCGGTTAAATTTCCAAGCCAATTTGTATATGGATGTCTGCCTAAAGCAATTAATTCCGAAACCGTTAAATTACTAGCTGGTAATTTTTCTGTTGTAACAATACTTAGATTTTGCGCTAAAGATTCTGGAGAATAAGAACCAATTTTTTTATCAGTAAGAAAAACTTGTCCGTCTAAAGCAGGAATAATCGAAGTAATTGTTTTTAATAACGTCGATTTTCCTATACCATTTCCACCTATTAATGTAATTAATTTTCCTGCTTCTAATTCTATATTGATGTTAGAAGCAATTTGAATGTTACTTTTTTTAGACGCATATCCAATGGTTAGGTTTTCTGTTTTTAAGATAACTTTTGATTCCATAATTATCGAACTCCTTTCTTTTTAACAATCAACCAAATTACCACCGGTGCTCCTAAAATCGAAGTAATCGCATTAATTGGAATCGTAAAATTTTGACCTGGCATTTGTGAAATCATATCGCAAACTAACATCGTAATTGCACCTAAAAATAACGTGGCAATAAACAACGTTTTATGATTACTCGTTTGAAAAATTAATTTCGACATGTGTGGAATTGCTAATCCAACAAAAGCAATTGGACCAACAAAAGCCGTAATGGTTCCAGCTAAAATGCTCGTTGCAATAATACTTATGTTTCGAGTTTTCTTAATTGAAATTCCTAAACTTCTGGCGTAATTTTCTCCTAATAATAAACCATCTAAAGGTTTAATAATTGTAAAACTTAATACTAATCCAATCAAAACTATTATGGTTAACAAATACACTTGATTCTGACTTAAATTTCCTAAACTTCCTAAGGTCCAAAAGGTGAATTTTTGTAATTTTTCGGCACTTGAAAACGACGTTAAAACGTTAATAATAGCACTGGTTAAGCTACTAAACATCAATCCTACAATCAAAATCGACATCGTATCTTTTAGTTTAGATGCGACAAAGAAAACCAATAATAAAACCAGTAAACTTCCCACAAAAGCGCCAATTAAAATTCCGTAATCATTCACTAAATAAGGTACAATAAAATCGGGTAACAAAAAAGAACCCATAATTACAATGGCTACACCTAAACTCGCTCCCGAACTTAATCCTAAAACATACGGTCCAGCTAACGGATTTCTAAAAAGCGTTTGCATAATTAAACCAGAAATACTTAATCCTACTCCAGTTAAAATCGCTACTATGGCTTTAGGAAATCGGTAATCTAAAACGATATAGGCCCAAGTACTTTTCTCATGTGTTTGATGAATTAAAATTTCGCAAACATCACCTAAAGGAATTAATACATTTCCTAATGCTAAATTGGCTAGGAAAGCCACAACTAACAAGGAAATTAATGCTGTAAAAAGATAGCTATTTCTAAAAGGTGATTTCAACTTATTGGATTTTGGTTGCAAATGTAAATTCGTAATCTGTCATCAATTCGGGATGCAAAATTTTTATAAAATCTTTTAAGACTAAATCTGGTCTCGACGGACTTTTTTCATAATAAATCACTCCGCCAGTTTTTCCTTTTTTGACTTCAAAACTATAGACTTCGCCTTTTTTAAAGGCATCAAATGCGGTATAATTTGGATTCACTTTTTTCATGTCTTCCAATGAATCGAAACTACTAGTAATCCATTTATTGGCAGCGTGAGCAGTTTCTAAAACTTTTTCAAAACTTAAAGGTGTGCTTCCTGTTCCTTCGGTGTTCTTCCATAAATAATCACCTTTTGCATCTTTCATGTAATAGGCTAACCAACTGTTTCCATTCGGTACAAACCATTGATCTTGATATAATGAACCTAATAAAACGGTAGGTTGATTTTTCTGATTTTGAACTAAAGCCAACGTTTCAAGATAACTTTTTTCAATCGAATTAAAAATATCATTTGCTTCTTTTTCTTTCCCAAATAAAGCGCCATATAACTTAATCCATTCCGCTTTTCCAAGTGGAGTTTGTTCCATCCAATCAGCTTGAATCACAATTTTAATTCCGTTTTGTTCTAAGTTTTTCAACGTTGGATTTACATTATCCACACAAAAGGAAACTAACACATCTGGATTTAATTCTATGATTTTTTCAATGTTTAAACTTTCATTCTGACCCACATTTGCAATTTTTCCACCATCAATTAATGCTCTTGTTTTTTCAGATGAAATGTAATCTGTATGTGGAAATCCAACTAATTTATTTTCAACTCCTAATTGTTCTAAAAAAGGAATTATGGTTGTCGACGTTACAATAGAACTTTTTAGAGGCACATCAATAACTGGAAATTTAGAATATGTATTCGGAATAACACTATTGTTTTTTCTCAACACATAAGTGAAAGTTTCCTTAGCATCTGGCCATGGATTCGAAACTTTTACGATGGTAAAATCTTTTCCTTCTTCAATTGATAAACTTTTAGAATATTTGATGTTATTTTTTGCAAGTGTCACTTCATTAGTTGAAGTTTTTTCTTTACAATTGAATAAGAATAAAGATAAAAATGTAAAAATTAATAAGTAAAATCGAGTCATTGTTGTTGTTTTTGCAAATGTATAAAAAAAATGAAGGTTTAATTTTACAAATTCGCAAAAATAGTATCTTTACGAAGTGAACACAATACGACAAAAATACTGCTCTGTTTGTAACGAACCTTTTGGTTGTGGAAATGAATCCGAAACTAAAAGATGTTGGTGCAACGATTTACCTCCAATTTTTACTTTAGATGGCATTTCCGATTGTTTATGTCCGCCTTGTTTAAAGGAAGCGACTATTTGCAAAATAGAAGAATATGTGGAGACAATAACTCCAGAAAACGCCTTAAACAATAAAGCTAAAGATTTGCCTAAAACTACTCATTTCGTAGAAAATATCGATTATTATATTGAGGATGGAAAGTATGTTTTTACCAAATGGTTTCATTTGAAAAGAGGAAATTGTTGTGGTAACGGTTGTAGGCATTGTCCGTATAATTGATTTAAGTAAAAAGAGCCAAGTAAAAAGTAAAAAGACAAAAATTGATATTTAAAAGATGATATATTTAGTAACTGGTGGCGAACGTTCAGGAAAAAGTAGTTATGCTCAAAATTTAGCCTTAGAACTTTCTGAAAAACCTATGTATGTGGCTACGGCTCGAAAATGGGATGGCGATTTTCAAAAAAGAATCGACAGACATCAAAGCGAAAGAGATGAAAACTGGACCAATGTGGAAGAAGAAAAAAACTTGTCTCAGATTGATTTTAAAGGAAAAGTTGCCGTTGTGGATTGTGTAACATTGTGGTTAACGAACTTTTTTGTAGATACGAAAAACGATGTGGAATTGTCGTTAGAATTAGCGAAAGCAGAAATTGAAAAATTAGCTTTAATTGAAGATACTACGATTATTATCATCACGAATGAAATCGGAATGGGTGTGCATGCCGAAACGCATATCGGAAGAAAGTTTGTAGAATTACAAGGATGGGTGAATCAGTTTATTGCGAAAAAAGCAGCCAAAGTGACATTTATGGTTTCAGGTTTACCAATGCAAGTGAAGTAATTATGAAAGTATTAAGTTCTTGGAGTGGTGGAAAAGACAGTTGTTTTGCTTTAATGAAAGCAACAGAACAAGGATTGAAACCTACAGTTTTACTAAACATGATGAATGAAAACGGCAAAGTGTCTCGTTCACATGGCATTCCATTATCAGTTTTAGAGCAACAAGCTAAACAAATTGACGTGCCGTTAGTTGCCGTTCCTGCATCGTGGAATGAGTACGAGAAAAATTACATTGCTACTTTACATGAGATTAAAGAAAAGTATCAAATTGAAGGTGTTGTTTTTGGTGATATCGATTTAGAACCACATCGCGAATGGGAAGAAAAAGTTTGTAACGCTGCCGAATTAAAAGCTTTTTTACCGTTATGGCAACAAGATCGAGTTGATTTGGTTTATCAAATGATTGATTCTGGAATTGAAACCATGATTGTTTCTTGTAATTTAGAATTGGGTGAAACCTATTTAGGTAAAATCGTAACCAAAGAATTAGCTATCGAATTACAACAAAAAGGAATTGATCCTTGTGGAGAAAATGGAGAATTTCATACTTTAGTGATTAATTGTCCGTTATTCAAAGAAAAAATTACCTTACCAAAGTATCATAAACAAACGTATGAAAATTACTGTTTTATAGTTTGGGAAGAAAATAAATAAATTTAATGAAGTCATTATACGATATAATTTCCGAGCGAAGAGATACGCGTCATTTTACCAATGATGCAGTTCCTGCTGAAGTGTTGGAAAAAGCATTAGAAGCCGGACACAAAGCTCCATCTGTAGGTTTAACAGATGCGACTCGCTATTATATCATAGAGTCTTCAGAAATAAAAAAACAAGTAAAAGAATTATTTACTTCATATCATATAAAATCAGCCAATCAAACGGATTCTGCGGAACAAAAAAAATCGTATTTAGAATTAAAATTAGAAGCCATTGAAGAAGCGCCAATCGGATTGGTAATTGCTTACGATCGTTCGGTTTTAGATAAATTTACCATCGGAACAGTTGGTAGCAATGAATCGGTAAAGTTTAGTTCGGTTTGTGCGGCTCAAAATATTTGGTTGTCGTTAACCGAACAAGGTTATTCTATGGGATGGGTTTCGATTATCAATTACCATCATTTTAAAAAGTTATTAAATTTACCAGATTATATTGAACCAATTGGTTATTTCTGTATCGGAAAACCTGCCACAGATTATGGCAAACAACCGATGTTACAACAATTAGATTGGAAGCAGAAATTGGATAAACCAATCGTAAAAAGAATTGAAAATTTTACACCAGTCAATCATTTAGAATTAGAGAACTTTGCGGTTTTACATTCGGATTCATCGGAATTAAAAAACAAATTAATTGATAAGATTAATCAGAAAACAAAGCCTTTGGGTTCGCTTGGAAGATTAGAAAAATTAGCCTTACAAATTGGTTTGGTATTTCAAACGGAAACTCCAAAAATTATAAATCCTACGATTGTTGTTTTTGCTGCCGATCACGGAATTTCGAATCATGGCGTAAGTGCGTATCCACAAGAAGTCACACGTCAAATGGTAGAAACGTTTTTGAAAGGTGGTGCGGCGATTTCTGTTTTTTGTAAACAAAATAATCTCGATTTAAAAATTGTAGATTCAGGTGTGAATTACGATTTTCCAACGAATACTGCAATAATCAATAAGAAAGTTGCAAAAGGAACGCAGTCGTTTTTAACCACTTCTGCGATGAGTTTGGATGAAATGAATTTGTGTTTTCAATATGGTGCGGATGTGGTGAATGAAATTCATCAAAACGGAAGCAATTGTATTGGTTTTGGCGAAATGGGAATCGGTAATACTTCAACGGCTTCTGTTTTAATGAGTGTGTTGACGAAAATTCCAATTCAAGATTGTGTAGGTAAAGGAACCGGAGTTATCGATGAAAAATTGAAAAACAAAATTGATATTTTAGCCAAAGCGATTTCAAATTATGATGGAGAAGACAATTGGGAAAACCTAATTAGTTATTTCGGTGGTTTTGAAATTTTACAAATGGTTGGAGGAATGCTACAAGCGTATCAAAATAAAATGCTAATTTTAGTCGATGGATTTATTTCTACGGTTGCGTTTTTAATCGCATATCAGAAGAATCCAGCCATTAAACAAAATGCTATTTTTTCACATTGTTCAGAAGAAAAAGCACACATTGATTTGCTGAATTATTTAAAAGTGGAACCAATTTTATCTTTAAATATGAGATTAGGTGAGGGAAGTGGTTGTGCGGTGGCATATCCAATTATTGAATCTTCAGTAACTTTTTTAAACGAAATGGCAACTTTTGAAAGTGCCGGAGTGAGTAATAATTAAAAAACATGAAAAAACAACTCGATATATTTTTTACTGCATTAATGTTTTACACAAGAATTCCTTGTCCGAAAAACATCACACATGATCCAACATATTTAAACAAAGCCACAAGATATTTTCCTTTAGTGGGTTGGATTGTAGGCGGAATTGGCGCTTTAGTTTTTGCTATTTTTTATAAAATGTTTTCTTTAGAATTAGCTGTTCTTTTTAGTTTACTAGCTAATATTTTAACAACTGGTGCGTTTCACGAAGATGGTTTCGCCGATGTTTGCGACGGTTTTGGTGGCGGTTGGACGAAAGAAAAAATTCTAAAAATCATGAAAGACAGCGCCATTGGTGCTTATGGTGCAATTGGTTTAGTGTTGTTATTTGCGATTAAATTTTTTGCATTAAAATCTGCGATTGATACAGATGGAAATTATTCTTTTGTAGTCATGCAATGTCTGTTTATATTTGTCATGGTTCATGCATTAAGCCGATTAACGGCAATATCGATAATTTTTACAACTGATTATGTTCGTGAAGATGAATTATCGAAAAGTAAACCTATCGCCAAACAAAATACTTGGAAAGAAATTGTTGGGGCATTTGTTTTCGGATTAGCACCGTTATCGTTTTATGTTTTTTTTAATTGGAATTTTATCTTAATTCTAATTCCACTTATACTATTACGATTTTTTGCCATTCGTTATTTTAAAAAATGGATTGGCGGTTACACGGGTGATTGTTTAGGGGCTGTGCAACAAGTAGCAGAAATAACAATTTATCTATCATTTATTGCCATATGGAAATTTATTTAATTCGTCATACGGAAACGGTTGCTCCAAAAGGGATTTGTTACGGTCAAGCC
>CAMLRV010000074.1 GCA_946482495.1 uncultured Flavobacteriia bacterium | reverse complement strand
GAACAATTTCTGAACCAGCTAATTCTTTTTCTAACGCTTTTAGTTTATCATCCAAATATTCTCTTGATGGAATTACTTCACTTTGGTTAGAAACTATCGCACCCAACTTACTTCCTTCGGGACGAGAATTAAAATAATTATCGGAAATAGTTGAAGAAGTTTTTTCAGCAATTCCTTTTATAATTACCTGACGTTCCAAAACTGGCCAAAAAAAGGATAAACAAATATTTGGGTTTTGTAAAATCGCTTTTCCTTTTTCTGAATTATAATTGGTATAAAAAATAAAACCTTCTTCATTAAACTTTTTAAGAAGCACTACTCTACTTTTTGGAAAGCCATCTAAACCAATAGATGAAACTGTCATGGCATTTACTTCTCCGTTTTCCTGTTCTTCTGCTTCATAAAACCACTTGTGAAATAATTGTATAGCATCATCTGGAATGGTGTTTTCTAACAATTCACTCTTTTCGTATGATTTTCTATAATTGGATAGGTCTTTCATGGCGTTTTATTACATTTTACTATTATTTCCATTTCCAATCTTTATCAATATTATAAATAATATTTAAATGAGAAGAAAGTTCATGAAGTCTTTTTTTGACTATATCAAAATTAGGAATTTTATTTTCAGGAATAACATAAGTTTGTCCACTTTTTAGTTTTATCATAATATATGACGGAATTTCGTTTATTTCAGAAATTTCCTTAGTTGATACTTTGCTTTCACTATTATTATCTTTTGAAAAGATGTAATCATCTTGGATTTCGAGAGTTGAAAGTCTTCCAATTGATTCGGAATAATTCTCTTCAATAAATTTACTAAAATATTTAATATAACTTCTCTTTTCCCAAAGTGGATAAACAAAATACCAAAGTATACCTAAAGTTATTAAAAGTATTCCTGAAAAGTATTTAGAGTTTAAAACATCAAATAAACCTAATACACCGTAAATAATTGTTATTATAATCTTATTGCGAAATCTCTTTCTTTTAGTTTGCTTCGACTTTGAAGTTGTATAAAGTTGAAAAGTCAAATGATCTTTTTCATCTAATTTATATTCTATAACCATTTTCTTAAGTTTGTATATATAATTGAAAATTAATTTTTTACATTAAAATCAATTCGATAAATAACGCAAATAATTTAGCCAAAAAGGTTTCAATTTTTTTCATTTTTATATTTCAATTAAAACTCAAATTCTAAACCATCATCGGCTAATAAAACGTTTTCAAAAATTTCAGTAGCTTCTTTTTTGAAAAGTTCAATATTGCCGTAACGTGTAGAATAATGCCCTAGTAATAAGTTTTTTACTTCTGCTAATTTTGCAATTGTTGTAGCTTGTTTTGCTGTAGTATGCATGGTTTTTTCAGCTAAAAGACTTTCGTTTTCAAGAAAGGTACTTTCGTGATATAAAACAGTTACGTTCTTAATAATTGGAATAATTTCTTCGTTATAAACAGTGTCGGAACAAAACGCGTAGCTTTTAGCGACTTCTGGATCAAAAGATAATTCCGAGTTTGGAATTACTCTTCCATCTTCTAATGTAATATCACCACCATATTTAATTTTATTGTAATATACTTTTTCTATATCATAATTTAAAATGGCATCGATATTAAGTTTTCGCTCTTTGTTTTTTTCTTCGAATAAATAACCATTCGTGTAAACTCTATGTTTTAGTGGTATAGTAGTTACTTTCACTTTTTCATCCTCATAAATTACTTCGCTTTCAGTAGAAGTCAATTCGTGAAAAAATAAATTATAAGAAGTATAAGCATTTCCTAATTTTAATAATAATAAAATGGCTTCTTTGATTCCTTTTGGGCCATAAATATGCAAGTCTTTTTCTCTACCTAATAACATAAAAGTAGAAATTAAGCCAATTAATCCGAAGAAATGATCACCAAGCAAGTGGGAAATAAAAATGTGTTCAATTTGAGAAAACTTAATTTTGTGTTTGCGTAATTGGACTTGAGTTCCTTCACCGCAATCTATCAAAAACATATGACTTTTTATTTCTAAAACTTGCGAAGTAGGATTAGTGATAGTTCTTGGTGTAGCGGCATAACAGCCTAATATTTTTACTTTCAAAATATTATTTTTGCTTTTTACTTTCGTTATAGATATTCAACGAAAAAACTACGATTAGTAAAATGTTTGACAGAATTCTCATCCAAATAACTTTATTATCTTGATGATAACTTATTCCGTTTAAAATTAGCAAAACAACGGCCAAAATAAGGAAGAAAACATTGAATTTAGCTCTTCTTGTCATTATTGGTTGTTTTCGATTTTACTTAATTTAATGATAAAATAAATTAATCCAATTACCATTACAATGGAAAAACCACCAACGAAAGCATTAGTTGGAATTGATTTTAATTCGGAAATTATAAATTTTGCACTCAAAAATGTGAATACAAATAATAATGCTGTGAAAATGTAAATTTTATTTCTGTTGGAAATGTTCATAGTTGAAATCTTGAATAATTAGAATCCTAAATCACGTTCAATTTCTTCCATTTCAATAATATCGTGTGCTTCTAATAAAGATGGAACTGTATTAATGGAAGTTGGAACTTTATTAAAATCAATATCTTCCGCCACTACAACAAAAGATTTTTTGTTTTTTTTATGGGCTTTAGCTAAATCTGAAAATTGTTTTAATGAGTTGATTTCAAATGATTTATCGTGAGTTACATCAATAATTAAATTAACTGATTTAAATGAATTATATTGAGAAGTTAATTTTTCTAAAAACGCATCAAAAGTACTTTCTGTATCTTTAATTACTGTGGTATGTCCTTTTTGTTCTACTTTCATAGTTTTTAGTTTTTGATTATTTTTTTGTATTCTTCAGCCTCCCGACATCTAACTCCTGACTTTAATCTAATTTTTAATCTTACTTGCTAATAAATAAATTACCGCCATTCTTACTGCCACTCCATTTTCCACCTGATCTAAAATCACCGAATGTTTTCCATCTGCAACATCTGATGTGATTTCCACACCGCGATTAATCGGACCTGGATGCATCACTACAATTTCTTTATTCAAGTTATTCAGAATTTCATTTGTTAATCCGAATTGCTGTGTATATTCACGTGTATTTGGAAAATAGCTTACATCTAATCTTTCATTTTGAACACGTAACATATTCGCTACATCACACCATTCTAAAGCTTTGATTAAGTTAGGTTCGTAAGTAACTCCCAATGAATTAATATATTGTGGTATTAATGTTTTTGGACCGCAAACCTTTACTTCTGCCCCTTGCATTTGCAAAGCGAAAATATTAGAAAGCGCTACTCTACTATGCAAAATATCACCCACAATCACCACTTTTTTTCCAGCCACTTCACCTAATTTTTCACGGATAGTATAACTGTCTAACAGTGCTTGAGTTGGATGCTCGTGAGCCCCATCTCCAGCATTTACAATACTTGCTTTTACATGTTGTGATAAGAAATGAGCAGCACCAGGTGAGCTATGTCTCATCACAACCATATCCACTTTCATGGCTAAAATATTATTTACCGTATCAATTAGTGTTTCTCCTTTTTTCACTGACGATTGTGCAGAAGAAAAACTCATTACATCTGCTGAAAGTCTTTTCTGAGCTAATTCGAAAGATAATTTGGTACGTGTACTGTTTTCAAAAAAGATATTTGCAATGGTAATATCACTTAAAGATGGCACTTTTTTAATTGGTCTATTAATTACTTCTTTAAACTGATCTGCTGTTTCAAGAATTAAATTAATATCATTCTTGTTAATGTATTTTATTCCTAGTAAATGATTGACGCTTAATTCTTTCATTTTTGTTGTGTTGTTGTTTGTTTTTAACCGCAAAGAAACGCAAAGCTAACCGTCAAGTTTCGCAAAGATTTCTTTTAACTTTTTACTTTTATCTTTTGCCTTTTTACTTGGCTCTTATCTTAGCTTTTCACCTCAATATAAACCGCATCTTCTCCATCGTTTTCTGCCCATTTTACTAGAACTTTTTCGTTGTTTATGGCATCAACTTGACGTCCACGATAATCAGGTTGAATTGGTAAATCGCGACTAAAACGTCTGTCAATTAAGGTTAAAAGTTCTATAGATTTTGGTCTTCCAAATGATTGAATAGCTGTTAATGCAGCACGAATGCTTCTACCAGTATACAGGACATCGTCAATGAAAACGATATTTTTATCTTCCACTAAAAAATCAATTTGTGTTTGATTGGCTTCGAATGGTTTTTCACTTCTTCTGAAATCATCTCTAAAGAAAGTAATGTCTAGCAATCCTAATTTTAAATCTGATATTTGATATTCGGTTTTCAAAATTTCTGCTAATCGTTTGGCTAAAAATGTACCTCTTGGTTGAATTCCGATAAGAATGGTATTTGAGAAATCGAGATGTTTTTCGATTAATTGACAGGCCAATCGATGTAAAATGATATTGACTTCTTTAGTATTGAGCAATATTTTTTGACTCATATTGTTATGTGTTGTGTTGACAAATATACGTTAAAAATTCCAATATTATAAATTCAAAATTCCAAAATTGTTTCAAAAATCGAATCAAAATCCTAAAGTTAAAAATCTTTAATTTTAAATTCCCTCCTATTTTAATCTCAAAATTAGAATTTCATTAATTCTTCATATAATCTATGCGTTGGCAAACCGACTACATTGGCATAACTTCCTTCTATTTTTTGAATCGCAATTAAACCAATCCATTCCTGAATTCCGTACGAACCAGCTTTATCATATGGTTTGTAATTATTCAGATAATATTTAATTTCTTCTGATGTTAAATTGGCAAACGTTACTTGGGTTTCATCGAAAAAAACTATTTCTTTAACTGTCGTTTTAATACAAACAGAAGTAATTACTTTATGTGTTTTTCCAGACATTTCTGAAATCATTTCAAAAGCATCATTAAAGTCATTTGGTTTCCCTAAAGCTTTGTTATTTAACCAAACAATTGTATCTGATGTGATTAAAATATCATTAGGTTGTAAGTCGGCTACAAAAGCTGCAGCTTTTAATTTAGCTAGGTAATTCGTGATTTCTTCTGCTTGCAAATGCTTTGGATAAATTTCTTCAATATCTTTTAATTGAATTTCGAAATCAACATCTAATTCCTTTAAAAACTGTTGTCTTCTTGGAGAACCTGATGCTAAAATTATATGATGATTTTTGAATTTTTCTTTAAGCATATTGCATAGATACTAAAATAACAACTAAAGATAAAATTGTCGTAAACATTACTAATTTCAATAGTTTACTTAAAAATGAGAATTCTGCTTTTGTTTCAGCTTTGAATAATTTTATTAGACAAAACAACAATGGAGCAATCATTAATGCGATAAAATAACCGAAAGTATAATAGTTAGTTAAAAAATTGGCAAAGATATAATACCCTAAAAACGCCACTAAACCTGCTATAACTGCTATTGAAATATATTTCGCAACATTTTTTCCGTACGCAGTTGCAACGGTATTAATTTCATATTCATTATCACCATCATAATCTTCAATCGTTTTGATAATTTCTCTTGCGAAATGTAATAAGAAGGCAAAAATGGCATAATCTAAAAGTATTGAGAATATTTTTTTCATAATTTCAGCATTACCTTCATACATAGCTGGATATAGATTGAAAAAAATAATAATCAATATACTAAATGACGACAACAAAGCAATAATTGCATTTCCTAATAAAGGCACTTGTTTTAATCCATTAGAATAAGCGTAAAGCATAACGGAGCAAATAATGAAAGCACCTGCAAATGAATTATAATTAACAACTCTACTCAAATAAAATCCAATTCCAACTCCGATTACATTCAAAGCAAAATACAGATTATAGGCATTTTTTTCAGAGATATATGTTCCAACAACTACATTTTCTGGTTTGTTTATTAAGTCGGCCTCTCTGTCAAATATATTGTTAATAATGTATCCACCAGCCATTATGCAAATTGTTGCCAATACCATAAGAATATATTGAAAATCAGTAAGTTTTTGCCAGTATTTTAGCGATTGTTGCGTTTCAAAAGCATCTTGATATTCAATATGATTCAAAAATCCATATTTTACAATTAATTGCATAAATGCAACCATTAAAATATTCTCTATGCGTATCAGTTTTAAATAATGTTTCATTCTTTAGTTATTATGAGATTCTAAAATCTCAACTTTTAATAATTTAATTTTTGTATTTTAAAAAAACTTAGCATTAAAATCGTCCATCCATGTGCCATGTACTTTCATTACTTGTTCAATGACATCACGAACGGCTCCTTTTCCACCTTTAGCATGAGAAATATATTTGCAAATTCCTTTTATTTCTGGAACGGCATCTTGCGGACAAGTTGGCAAACCTACCTTTTGCATCACTAAATAATCAGGAATATCATCGCCCATATATAAAACTTCATGATGTTTGATTTCATAAGCATCACAAAATTCATAGAACTTTTCTACTTTATCTGGAGCTGCTAAATAAATATCTTTTATTCCTAAATTTTGCAAACGAACGCGAACGCCTTCATTACTTCCGCCAGAAATAATACAAACAGGATAACCTTTGTCAACTGCAGCTTTCATGGCATATCCATCTTTAATATTCATTTGACGAAGTAATTGTCCGTCTTCAGAAATATGTACTGTTCCATCAGTTAAAACACCATCAATATCAAAGATAAATGCTCGGATATCGTTCATTAATTCTTTATAACTTTTCGACATTTTGTATAGATTTTGTCAGGATTTTATATAGTTCTTTTCGACTTTCGTTAGTCAGAAAATCGATATGTTTTTCAATAGTTTTAGAATCATTTCTTACAGCCGGACCCGTTTGTGCTTCTTGAGGAGTAAGCGTTTTTATTTTCTGAGCAGTTTCTTCAATTAATGATTGTAAGATATGAAATGGAATATTATTTTCATTGCAGATTTCATTCCCAATTTGATACAAATGATTCACAAAATTACATACAAAAACCGCCGAAACATGCAACGCTTTACGCTGATTTCCATCAATTTTATGTACTGAATTGGAAATAGAAATGGCTAATTTTTCTAGGATTTTGTAATTTGAATCATTCTCTGTTTCTAAACAAATTGGAATTGTTGTAAAATCAATTTCTTTATTTTTTGAAAAAGTTTGTAATGGATAAAAAACACCACGTTTATTTTTTGTGTCAAGCACATCAAAATCGGTACTTCCAGAAGTATGAACCACTAACTTATTTTCAAATGGTAGTTGATTAGAAACCTCTGAAATTGCATTATCAGAAACAGAAATAATATACACATCTGCGTCTAAAATTTGATTAAAATTTGAAGTTTGAATACTTTCAGAAAAATCTTTTGAAAGAGTTCTAGAAAAAACCTGAACCACTTCTACTCCATTTGCTTTGGAAAAAGCCTGAAATAAATGTGTTGCCACGTTTCCGGAACCGATCAAAATTACTTTTATCATGTTGCGAATTTATGCAATTCAAATGCAATATCAAAATGAAATGTGACTTCGAGAGGACTTCGACAAGCTCAGTCTGACACCTCAGTCTTAGTTACTCCAAATGTCACACTGAGCTTGTCGAAGTGCTCAAAACCAACAATAAAATAAACAGATAAAAAAATAGCAAAAAATCCAAGCTATTGTTTTATTTTTGAAAAAAATCTGCAAGAAAATGAAAATCGTTATATCGCCAGCAAAATCTTTAAATTTAGAAAAGGAAATTCCAACTAAATTATTTACAGAGTCCTCTTTTTTAAAACAATCTGAAACTATTCAGAAAACCATGAAAAAGAAAAAGCCAAAACAGTTAATGCAATTGATGGATATTTCTGAAAAATTAGGTGAATTAAACTGGCAACGTAATCAAGATTGGCAAACACCTTTTACCCTAGAAAATGCACGACAAGCGGTTTATACTTTTGATGGAGATGTGTATTTAGGTTTAGATGTGTATTCGTTACCATTAGAAAAATTAGACGATTTGCAAGATAAACTACGTATACTTTCGGGATTATACGGTTTATTAAAACCTTTAGATTTAATGCAGGCGTATCGTTTAGAAATGGGAACTTCTGTCAAAATTGGAACAAAGAAAAACTTATATGAATTCTGGAAAAAAACGATTACAGATGCTTTAAATTCAGAATTAGAAAAAGACGAATTATTTGTAAATTTAGCCAGTAACGAATATTTTTCTGCTGTTGATGTGAAAAAATTAAAAGTTCCAGTAATTACTCCAGAATTTAAAGATTATAAAGATGGAAAACTCAAAATGATTTCCTTTTTTGCAAAAAAAGCTCGTGGTTTAATGGTTCGTTATATTATTGATACAAACGCCAAAACTATTGATGATTTAAAAGGTTTCAACTATGAAGGCTATGCTTTTGAAGGTAATCTTTCAGAAGGAAATAAATTAGTTTTTACGAGATAAAAAAAATCCCAATCGATTGATTGGGATTTATATTTTTTGAATAATACCGATTAATGCATTGCTTCACTAATATCAACTTTATTTTTATTGTTTTTAATTAAAAGTATTATCGGAATACAAACTAAAAACAGAATTCCTAAATATAAGAAAATGTCCATATAAGATAAAACGGTACTTTGTTTTATTACACTTGCATCTAATATTTTATGTGCTTTATCCAACGCTTCATTTGAACTGAATCCTTTTGCCATAAATCCGTGTTGCAATTGAGCAATTCTATCTTGAACTTGAGTTTTTGTAGCATCAATATTTGCAATTAAATTTACACGGTGTTCTTGTGTAAATCGAGCAATAAATGTAGTGATAATTGCAATCCCGAATGAACCACCTAATTGTCGCATCATCCCAGTAAAAGCAGCTCCTTCTCCAATACTTTTTCCTTTTAGAGTTGATAATGATAAAGTTGTAATTGGTACGAATAACAATCCTAAACCTAATCCTCTAATAATTAATGGCCAATACATGTATTCTTCGCCAGTATCTGGTGTCATTACATTATACATCCAAAACGTAAAGAAAAAGAACATTAAAAACCCTCCAGCAACTAAATATTTTTGTGGTACACCTTTTTGTAATAACTGTCCAATAATCGGCATCATAAAGGCAGTCATCAAGGAACTCGGAATTAAAAGTAATCCGGCATCAGTAGCCGTCCAACCTAAAATAGATTGCGTATAAATCGGAATAATGAATGTTGAACCGTATAATCCAAATCCCATAATAAAACTTAAAATGGTTCCAACACGTAAATTCGTATCTTTTAAAACTTTCAAGTTTACAACCGGATATTTGTAAGTTAATTGTCGCCAAACGAAAAAGAACAAGCTAAAGAAACTAATAGTACTTAAAGTAATAATTGTTCCATCATTAAACCAATCGTCTTGCTGACCGTGTTCTAAAACATATTGCAAAGATCCAATAAAACCAGCTAAAGTTACAATACCAAACCAATCGACTTGATTTGCGCTTAATTTCTCTCCATATTTTGGGCTTTTCACATATCGTAACGTTAATAATGTTGCGATAATTCCGATTGGAATATTGATGTAAAAAATATACGGCCAAGAATACGTATCTACTAAATAACCTCCTAATGGTGGACCTAAAGTAGGACCAACAATTACTCCCATACCATAAATTGCTTGTGCCATTCCTCTTTTGGCAACTGGGTAACTTTCTGTAATTATGGTTTGGGAAGTTACTAATAATGCTCCACCACCTAAACCTTGAATAAATCTGAAAATGATTAATTCCCAAATATCTGTTGCGTTTCCACATAAGAACGAAGCCGTTGTGAAAATGATAATCGAAGCTGCAAAATAGTTTCTTCTACCAAATTGTTGTGATAACCAACTTGTCATCGGAATAACAATCACGTTGGCAATCGCGTAAGCTGTAATTACCCAAGCTACATCAGTTAACGTTGCACCAAGACTTCCACGCATGTCGTTCAATGCTACATTTACAATTGTTGTATCAACAATTTCTAAAAGCGCACATAAAACTGCCGTAATAGTGATTATGACTCTGTTAAAGCCATAT
>CAMLRV010000073.1 GCA_946482495.1 uncultured Flavobacteriia bacterium | reverse complement strand
AAAGTTCCCCATCGAATCATCCAATTTGGGACTTTAGTAAGTATATCTTGTACTTCTTCGCTTCTAAGCTCGAAGTCAGAAACTGGAAGCTGGGAGTTTGAAGTTGGAAGTTTTGAGTTGGGAGTTTTATATTCAGTCATTTTTTACTTTTGATTTAAATGAAATTAACATATTCATTAAGTTGAAAGCTTCATTATATTGTTTGTCAAATATTTCTTGTGTAATATAATTTCTTCTTTTTGCTTTATGTAAGCAAGTAACTGTTTCTGCTAATGAACGAACAGAATAACCTAAAAAACGATTAAATTCTGCATTTGATTGTAAGATTGAACCTTCTGAAATATTTAAAGCTACAGAATCAGAAGCTCTTAGTATTTGAGAGGAAAGATTATATATTTCGTGCTTTGGAAATTGTAAAGACATGATGTAAATTTCTTCACCATAATCCATTGCTCTTTGCCAAATTATTAGTTTTTCAAATTTAAAACTCATAGTTGTTTATTTTATTTATCATGCACTTCCATCTTCCATCTTCGATCTTCTAATTTCCTAACTGCAATTGATTTCTCACCAATTCATAATAATTTCCTTTTTTGGCAACTAATGTTTCATGGTTTCCGATTTCGATAATTTTTCCTTTTTCTAACACTACAATTTGATCGGCATTCATAACAGTACTCAATCGATGCGCAATAACAACAACCGTTTTGTCTTTGAAAAACACGTCTAACTTTTTCATAATTTCCTTTTCATTATTGGCATCTAATGCAGAAGTAGCTTCGTCAAAAAACAGCATTTCTGGGTTTTTATAAACCGCTCTGGCGATTAATAAACGTTGTTTTTGTCCTGTACTCATCCCAACCCCTTCTGATCCAATTTTAGTGTTGTATCCTAATGGTAAACTTGAAATATATTCTTTTATGTTAGCTACTTCAGCAGCATAAACCAAGCGTTCTTTATCGATGATATCTATACCAATTGCAATATTGTTGGCAATCGTATCGTTAAAAATAAACCCTTCTTGCATTACAGCACCAATGTGGTTTCGCCAAGCTTTTTGGGCAATGTTTTTTAAATTCGAATTGCCAATTAAAATTTCACCATTTTGAGGTTCGTAAAATTTTAAAAGCAATTTCATTAAAGTTGTTTTTCCACTTCCGCTTGTTCCTACAATAGCAGTGATTTTATTCGATGGGATGTTCAAATTTAAATCGTCTAAAACAGGAGTATCAGAGCCTAAATAGCGAAAAGATAAATTTTTAACGTGAATATCTTCGTTATTAGGAATGTCGTTGGTTTGAAGCGCTTCTTGCTGAACTTCGTCTTCTTTTTCATGAATTTCAGACAAACGGGCTAAAGAAATTTTAGCATCTTGCAATTCTCTCACAAAACCAATTAATTGAGTAATCGGGCCATTTAAACTTCCTACAATAGAACTAATAGCTAACATCATTCCTAAAGTTATTGTTCCATCAATAACTAGTTTCGCCGATAATACAAGTATAAAAATATTCTTTAATTCATTGATGATGGAAGAACCTGAAGTTTGTGTTTGTTCTAAAATTAAGGCTTTGGTAGAAACTCTAAATAATCTGGCTTGTACATATTCCCAACCCCAACGCTTTTGTTTTTCAGCATTATGCAGTTTAATTTCTTGCATACCGTTGATGAGTTCAATGACTTTACTTTGTTCTTGCGAAACTTCAGAAAAACGTTTGTAATCTAAAGTTTCTCTTCGTTTTAAAAACATTGTAATCCATACAAAGTATAAAATACTTCCAGTGAAAAACACCAAGAAAATCATTATGTTATAGTAGGCCAAAACACCACCCAACACAATCATATTAAAAACTGAAAAGATGACATTTAAGGATGATGTGGTTAATATTTTTTCAATCCGATGATGGTCGTTGATACGCTGCATGATATCTCCTGTCATTCTAACATCAAAAAATGAAATAGGAAGATTCATTAATTTGATAAAGAAATCGGAAATTAATGAAATATTGATTCTAGTAGAAAGGTGAAGCATAATCCAAGCTCTGATTAATTCGAGTCCCATTCTTCCTGCAAAAAGGAATAATTGGGCGAATAAAATCATGTACACAAAACTCATGTCTTGGTTCTGAATACCAACATCCACAAGACTTAGAGTAAGAAATGGAAAAATTAATTGTAAAATACTTCCCGCCAAAAGATTGACAACTAATTGTATTAAGAACGATTTGTATTTTAATACATAACGAGATAATAAGCCAAAGCCTAAAGCTTTTTTCTTACCTTCTTTGTCTGTATTATCTGAGTCTAAATCGTAAAAATTTGGTGTAGGCTCTAATAACAAAGCCACACCTTCTTGGGTTAAATTATCGGCATTGTTCCCAATCCAAAATTTTATAAGTTCGGTTTGAGAATATTCTAATAATCCGAAGCCAGGATCTGAAATTAAATATTTCCCTTTTTTGATATCATAAAGTACCACATAGTGTTCTTTGTTCCAGTGTAAAACACATGGTAAGGGCGCTTCATTTAAACGTTCTAAATTTAGTTTGACACCAAGTGTACGAAAACCAATTTTTTCAGCAGCATCTGAAAGAAATAATAAATTACTTCCTTCACGTGTAGTTTCGCTGAAATCTCTTAATTGTTGAATATTAATGGTTTTACCATAATGTTTTCCAATTATTTTTAAACAGGTAGGTCCGCAATCTTTACTATCGGCTTGTATGTAATTAGGGAATTTTTTCAAGGCTTTTAAATTTTGGTCAAAAATAGGTAAAAAACTCTCTAAAAAAATACATTTTTAGAGAGTAAAAATTATTGAATATTATTCATTTATTATTTTTTAATACACTGACAAAGTGCTACTACAGGAAAATCTGGAGACTGAATGTAACATCCTTGATTTACTGGACAACCAGCATTTCCTGTATTTGTACAATCGATATTGCTATCTACACAAGTACCTGGAGCTGGTCTTCCTGCGAAAATGTTTTTTTGATCATTTTTGCTCAATTGTTGAGCACCGTCTAATTTTAAAATGTTTTTTAACATGATATATAATTTATTTTGATTGTTTTTTCTCAAACATTTAGAGTCAATTGAGAGTTTTGACTATTCTCGGCCAAGAATATTTTTAATATTGTTTATACAGCTTTTAATGCGTTTTCAAATTCCTCTTCAAAGGCATTGATAAAATATTTTAATTCGCTTATTTCATATCCGTCTGGAAATAAGTTTCCATTAATTATTTTTACTGGTGTATAGTTAAACGTGTTTTTTAAACACCAATAATATTGATTTTGTAATTGCTTGTTGACTTGTAAATGAGGCATTTCAATTACCCATTTTTTGGTCCAATTTTCTAAATCTAATCGGTTAATATGCCAATCCACAATTGCTTCTTTTGCTTTTTGGGCATCTTGCTCATTTAAGGCTAGTAAATTTTCCGCAACTATTTTAAAAGAATTATCATTGTTTTCAGGATTGATATTGAAAAGTATGTTTAAATGAACTTTTTCTGAAAACTTTTGATAAAGTTCATGCGCCTCTTTAAATGCAATGTGACAATGACCACAACTTGGACTTAATATTAATGAAAGTTGTATAGAAGCATTGGTATTACCAAATGAAATTCCTTCTAATTTTTCAAAGTCGTCAAATTCTTCAATGTCTTTGGAAAGGAATTTAAACAGATCAAAATTTCTTTTAAATCGCATTAATTCATTGGATTCTTTCTCAAATTTGATTTTGTTTTCTATTGTGGGTTTGATAAAGAACCATATGGATGATAATAGGATAGCTGAAAAAAGAAAAGTATTAAAAGTTGTGAAGTGAAAGCTGAACCAATTGTCGTTTCCAATGGCAAATACTGAACTTTGAAGTATAATTAGAAATGACACAGCCAAACACAATACACACCATTTTTTTATTTCAAACTTTTGTAGCCAAATTGAGTAAATAATTACTGGAATCGCAACTAAACTTAAAAACCCTATAGTTTTCATTGAAGATTCTGGTTGTATCAATATAGCTATCGTGCTAATGCTAAAGAATAATAAAGGTATATCTGAAAATCCAACCCATCTGTTGATTTTACTTTTCTCTGATTTTATTACCGAATCACAAGAAGTATTTGAATTCATGTTACAAAACTTAGAAGCAATTTCATTTTTAACTCCAAATTTTTCTTGAACAATAAACACACTTAGAATTAGCCCAATTATTGAAGTAGTCAGGAAAATAATAGCATTTAAATCATATTTATTGAAAATAATTGATACACCAATTAAGGCAATGCAAGGCAAAATATATAATAGCCATTTTATATTCTTTTTTTCTTTTTTCAGTGTTGTTTTTACATTGGGTTCAACCACAATTATCACTTCATTCCAACCAGAAAGAAACTCGTTGAATGTTAGTTTTTGTTGTTTTCCAGTTTCATTTTCTACAATTACGGAATCGTTCTTTTTTGTAGTTAAAACAATATTGTTTTTATATAAAGCCAAAAAACTTTCTGGTAGGTCAATAAATTGTTCTTTGGGAACTTTAATCGCTATATTCTCAATTGAAAGAACATCTAAAGAATCTGTAATAGCAAAAATGCTAGGATAGTTTGGGTGCGATAAAAATAAATCATCAAAAACCTCTTTTTGGTCACTATACCCATTTTTGTGTAAATATTTTTTTAGAAGATTAACCATTGCTTTTTTGTTTTTTTGAATTTGTATTGTCTGAAACACTTCGGCAAAGATTAGGTGTATTTAGGTCAAAAAAAAGCCTCGATTTATATAATTTATAAAAAAAAGGACTGTAATTTATAAATTATCGTTGCTTGTAATTTTTTTAATTAGTTGAATAACAATTATTTAAAATTGATTATTTTGATTTTGTTTTTTGTAAGATGTTTTTTGATAAATATGAGTCTTTAAAACTATAGATTTGTAAAAAATAATTTTTAACCCTTAAGACATGAAGAAATCAAAATTCAAAATCGACACTTTTGTTGATTACAAATTAGAAAACTTATCTAGTATAAAAGGTGGTGAACCAGGTCCAGTGATGAGTACAGGAGGAGGTAGCACATCAAATGGTAATGGTGGCGGACTTGAACCTCCATTTCCAACGCCTACTCCAAAACCTACACCACCAGGTGAAGCACCAGATTTACCTTAATAGCAATAAAAAAGAGAGTTAATTTAACTCTCTTTTTTTTATTTCTGTAATAAATGTAAAGGGCGTAATGCCTGTTTTCTTTTTAAAGGAGCTTGTAAAGGAATCGGCGTTTTTAAATCCGGCACTTTCAGCTATGGCTTGTGTGGTATATTCGCGGTACTTTTTGTTATGTATCATTTCGTTTATAACATAGTTAATTCTTAATTCATTAAAATATGCACTAAACGATTTGTTATAATTTTTATTTACGATATAAGATAAATATGTGGTGTTTGTTTTTATTTTTTTAGCCACTTCTTGTTGCGTGAAATCTGGTTTTAAATAATATTTTTCAGCTTCTAATTTCTCCAATTTCATTAAAATTTTCATTTCAGTTTCTGAATCAATTGATAAATTTAAAGTCGCTTTTTTGGTTGAAGGTTCTTTAATTGATTGTTCTTTAATTAATTGTTCTTTACTAGATTTAAATTCATTGAATAAGTTTATGGCCTTAATTTCAGCTTTTTTTCTTTTTTTGTAATTAAAGTAAAATAGAAAGGAAATGACTGATATTACTGAAAAAACTAGAAAATATATGAATGTTGTTTTTCTTTTATTTGAATTGTAAATTTCGCCAATTTCAGTTTCTATTTTTTGAGAATTGATATTATAATTTACTTCTAATTCTTCTCTTTTTATTTTGTCGTTGTATTTTTTTAATTCGTTTAAGAAAATGTTTGAATATTTTTTGGCTTCAAATTCATTATCTTCTTCGTGATATATTTTAGCTAAATAATAATTTGTAAATACAAAGTCGGTAGTATTCGTTTTTATGATATTATTTAGAGAGTCATATTTTATAAAGTATAATTTGGCTTTCTTATTTTCTTTTAAACTGTAATTTAAAAAACCTAAATTGTAATAAATAGAATTTATTTCCTCTGTTAAATTATTTTCTTGAGAAATTTGTAAAGCAGTATTAAACATTTTTTCTGCTTCTTTAAACTTTTTTCTCGTCATTAGAATGGTAGCAATGTTCTTGGTTAAAACTACTTTGTTAGAAATGAATTCATCTGAATAGGTTAATGCCTTTTTAAAAAAGTAATAGGATGAGTCTAAATCTATTGAATTTTTATTTTTTTTATATCTTTTAAAATACGAGTTTCCAGTAGCTAAATTTACAATAGTTTTTTGATTAAAATATAGCGTTTCATCTAATCTGAACTTAATTTTTTCAAGATAATTATCTGCTTTTCTTCCAATACTATTCGCTAAATTAAATTTGTCAATTTCTTGATAGATATTTGATAAGTTTCCATAAAACTTTATAATTTGTGGATCATCATCCACTTCTTCAGATAGTTTTAAACCTTCTTGATACGCATTAACGGCTATATTTAAATTACCTCTTTTCCATTCAGATAAACCTTTATAGTTTAATAAATAGGCATGAAGTTTTGTTTTGTCTGTAGACGGTTTTAACTTGTTTAAATAATCAATTGAAGTTTTATAATATTTTTTGGATGCAATACTATCTCCTTTAATTTGGTATAAATACGACTTGATACCAAAGGCAAATGATTTGTGTAAGTTGTTGTTAGATTGCTCAATTTTATTTGCATAAATAAAAGAGCTATCCACATTTGAGTTGATTAATAATCTTGCTTTATCATGTAATTTTTGATATTCAGTATCTGATAATGCGTGCTGCTTTTGTGAAAAAGAATAGGAAAAAAAGAATATAAAAAGGTAGCTCAAATAATATTTCATAGGAAAATTTTGAGCAAAAATACATTTTTATTAAAAACGAATTGTGACTAAATTATTTTTTAACAAAGTATGATTTTTATTATTATCAAAAATTTTATAGAAAGTTTAGTTTTAAAACAATTACACAACTTGTAAAGATTCTTCGTATTTAAATTCTTCCTGGAAATCATTGATAAAATATTTTATGTCACTGATTTCATATTCATCAGGGAATAAATTTTCATTAATTATTCTCACAGGTGTATGTGTAAATTCATTTTTTAAACACCAGTAATGTTGATTTTGTAATTGTTTATTTGTGAGTAAATGTGGAGCTTCAAAATTCCATTTTCTTGACCAAGTTTTTAAATCAAATTGTTTAATATACCAATCAATTAATGCGTCTTTGGCTTTTTCTGGGTTATGTTCATTTAAAGCTAATATGTTTTCTGCAACTGATTTATAAAGATCATCAGCACTGTTTGAGTGAATATTAAAAAGAATATTTAAACTAATTTTATCCGAATAATTTTGAAAAAGCTCATATGCTTCTTTAAAGGCTCTGATACTGTTATTACAATTAGGGCTTAAAATTAATGTGATTTGTGTAGCTGTGTTTTGCTTTCCAAATACCACTCCTTTTAAGTCTTCAAAACCATCAAATTCTTCAATGCTTTTATAATGAAATTGAAAAAAATTAAAATTTCTTTTAAATCTTTTTAATTCATTTATTTCTTTTTCAAATTTAATTTTACTGTCTAAAATTGGTTTCACAAAAAGCCATATCGTAGAGAATAGAATCGCAGAGAATAGAATGGTATAGATTGTTGTAGTAGAATGGTTGTTCCAATTTATATTTCCAAAATATAAAATAGCACTTTGAATTATTATTATTGATACGATTGTGATGCAAAATACACTGCATTTTTTGTAAAAGTGTTTCATTTTTGTGGTTTTTTAAGTTTTTGTTTAGTTTGGGATTTTATCAAAAAATGAAAAGTGTTTTATAAAACTATTTTCTCAATTTGTGATAATTATGCAAAGAAATAATTACTAGTTTGAAAAAAATTACGGCTTTCCCGTAATCTTAAAAATTATTTTTTTCGTAAAGGTTAACAAAAAGTAATTTTAATGTGATGATTATTCTAAATGTAACAAAAAATATATTTTTAAAAATGAATTGCCAGTTTGACACTTTTTTTAACTTTAATCTTCTAATAATTTCTAACAAATCAATTTACTTTTGTTAAAAAATAACTACTTTTGCATTTCAAAATTGATTTTAAAATAACAATACACATATGAAACCAGATTTATTTCAATCGCCTGACTATTATTTATTAGACGATTTATTATCAGAAGAGCATAAATTAGTACGTGATGCTGCAAGAGCGTGGGTAAAAAAAGAAGTTTCTCCAATTATTGAAGAATATGCACAACGTGCAGAATTCCCTAAACAAATTGTAAAAGGTTTAGGTGAAATTGGTGGTTTTGGTCCATATATTCCTGTAGAATATGGTGGAGCAGGATTAGACCAAATTTCTTATGGATTAATTATGCAAGAAATTGAAAGAGGTGATTCTGGTGTACGTTCAACTTCTTCTGTTCAATCATCATTAGTAATGTATCCAATTTGGAAATATGGTAATGAAGAGCAAAGAATGAAATACTTACCAAAATTAGCAACTGGTGAATGGATTGGATGTTTTGGTTTAACAGAACCAGATTTCGGATCAAACCCAGGTGGAATGGTAACTAATTTTAAAGATATGGGTGATCATTATCTTTTAAATGGTGCTAAAATGTGGATTTCAAATGCGCCTTTTGCAGATATCGCTGTAGTTTGGGCTAAAGATGAAACTGGAAGAATTCATGGTTTAATCGTAGAAAGAGGAATGGAAGGTTTTTCAACTCCTGAAACTCACAATAAATGGTCGTTACGTGCATCTGCAACAGGTGAATTAATTTTTGACAACGTAAAAGTTCCTAAAGAAAATTTATTACCAAATAAATCTGGATTAGGTGCGCCACTTGGATGTTTAGATTCAGCACGTTATGGAATCGCTTGGGGTGCCATTGGTGCAGCTATGGATTGTTATGATACAGCTTTAAGATATTCTAAAGAGCGTATTCAATTCGACAAACCAATTGGAGCAACACAATTACAACAAAAGAAATTAGCTGAAATGATTACTGAAATCACTAAAGCGCAATTATTAACTTGGAGATTAGGTGTGTTGAGAAATGAAGGTAGAGCAACTTCTGCACAAATTTCTATGGCGAAAAGAAACAACGTAAATATGGCTGTTGAAATCGCTCGTGAAGCACGTCAGATGTTAGGAGGAATGGGTATTACTGGTGAATATTCTATCATGAGACATATGATGAATTTAGAATCGGTGATTACTTATGAAGGAACTCACGATATCCACTTATTAATTACAGGTATGGATGTAACAGGTTTTGCTGCATTTAAATAATAGAATAATAAATAAATGTTATAGAAAATGCTTCTCTTTTTGGAGAAGCATTTTTATTTTTGCAAAACTGAATTAAGCACTATTACGTAAATAAGAATATACCAATTAATATAAAAGACAATGAATACAGCAGAAGTTAAAAGCAGTATAGAAAGTATCCAACAAGAATTATTAAATCATTCCCTTTATAAAAATGTGACCTCAATTGAAGAATTACACGTTTTTTTAGAATATCATATTTTTGCCGTTTGGGATTTTATGTCGTTGCTAAAAGGACTGCAAATACACTTAACTTCTGTGTCTATTCCATGGAAGCCAATTGGAAATCCGGAAATTAGATATTTAATTAATGAAATTGTTGTAGCAGAAGAAACAGATATTTCTTTCGATGGGAAAAGACAAAGTCATTTTGAAATGTATATTGATGCCATGAACGAATGTGGTGCAACAACACAACATATATTTGATTTCTTAGAGAATGTAGAAAAAACAAAGAATATTTTTGTTTCTATTAAAGCCTCAAACTTGCCAGAAGAAGTAAAAGCGTTTTTGAATTATACGTTTACAATTGTGGAAGAAGGTGAACCACACAAAATTGCGGCTGCATTTACTTTTGGAAGAGAAGATTTAATTCCAAATATGTTTACAGCTATTTTAAGAAACTTCC